>JAUWWH010000029.1 GCA_030617005.1 Candidatus Bathyarchaeota archaeon
AAAAATTTGAGTTCATTGGATTAGTTAAGAAAGTAAATAAGGACACCTCTCAATTGAGAATCTACCCTACGTATCACAAAGAATTAAAGAGTATAAAAGACTTCTCTGACATCATTCGTCTATATTGGTTTCATGAGAGAGATACAAAAGAGCATCGAAAAACTTGCATCGTAACACCAAAAAGGCAGCGAAGTGCGTCTAAATTGGGAGTCTTCGCTTGCAGAAGCCCCAACAGACCGGATTCCATCGGCCTTTCTGTGGTGAAACTTCATGCTGTAGAAGGGTTAATTAATAAGAGTTCAGAAAGTAGATGCTTACGAAGGCACATCAATAATAGACATTAAACTCTATATCCCCCAAGCAGATTGTATATCTGGAGTGAAAGTCCTAAAATGGACACGTCATGGTCCAAATACATGAGAGACGTGATAATATTAGGGAGCGTGAAAGGATTAAGTTTAGAAGAATATGTTGATAATCCCCTCTGGACAATATTAGTTGAAACTGTTCATAAGATGATCATGTATCCCCACCACAAGGCATACGTCCAACGTGAAATATTGCTCGAACACCCAGATATCTCTTTTCAAGAGTTAGCTGTAAACCTTGAAATATCAAGAGGGGAAGCACTAGTCATCCTTTACGAACTTAAGAAGGAAAAAGCTGAATAAACATCAATGAAGATGAAATGTCACGTTAAAGTAAAATAGAAAGTATATAATAGATTATTAGAATAATAGAATTATTGGTCCCCTTCCTGTTTTTCTCGAGATTTTATCTTTTTTACAATCTCACTATAAAATCGCATATTTGAAACATCAACTATAGGAATCTTTGCCCGTCTCTCCACCTCATAGTACTTCATATACTTAGAAAACTTGATGTAGCAAATCTGACTAATTGGAAAGAAGCCTTTTTCAACCTCGTAATCTAAAGCTTTTTCATAGACTTCTAAACAGAAGAGGTAACCATCCGCCCAGAATAGCTTATCCATTCCAAACGATAGGACACACCAGAGGAGTCTATTAAGGGGTCTTTCATCTAAACCAAGAATACGAACCTCTCTTGTCGGAGTTATACTCACTTTCATGACCCAAATACCTCATCAACAGATTCAAATAGGTTTATCAACTATAGCAGTAACCTCATTGATTATTTAACTTCATTGGCTATCCACGGATGTCTTTTCAATTCTTTGAGTGTATTAAGTACTTTCTCCAACCTTGCTAAATCTTTGGTGTTTGGTCTGTCTTCAATGTAGGGCTTACGTCTAATGGGTCCCTCATATCCTAAATATACATGATGTATCGTTTCCTTAGGCGGGTTGCTCAGCTCATCTATGGACTCATTCAACATCTTTCTTATCTGCCTTTTCATCGATTTATAGTCCAAAGAAGAAGTAGCCGCTGGATGGAGCTGGCGCATAAGAATATACACTAGGAAGATAATACTCAAATCTTGAAGATATTGAGTTATAAACTGCTCATCCTGTTCGATAGTCTCTGCCATTATTTTATTTTCAAGTGGAAGTGTTACGTTTTCTATAACCTCAAGAAGATTGATGAATGGCCTGATATCTTGAGCTTTTCTTCCGGGGAGAAATCTCTGAAGAAGCCTTGGAACAAGTACGTCTTCAGCCCATTTTTTATCTATTCTTCTGTCAGAGTCAGTTATGTAACGTAGTAGCATAATTCGAATATCATCCTCTCGATAATAATCTCCTTCTTCAACGTAACGTACACCCCAATCGGTAATTCGATAACGATAAAGATTCCCCCTCATCTTCGTCCTCGATAGGAGCCGCATCTTCCAACACTTATGGACAGCTGAATATATAGCGTTTCGAGTGATTGGATAAGGAGAATACTGATCACGGAGGATGTGTCGACTTTGAAACGCCCCTCTTCCAAAATGTCGGTATATCCATGTAATTAATGTTTTAACGCGCATACCATTTCTACTCTATTTTTCTCTACTGCAAAATTTATATCAACGAAAAAAAAAAATAGCATTTTACATATATGTAAGATGCTATATTAAAATTGTTTTAGGTAGATTTCACAGCGTATATTTTTCAAATGCTAATACAAAAGATAAGCAAAAGACAACATAGGATACTTAAATTGCGATATACCTGAAAGTTGAATTATTCGCGTAATTATTTAAGAGTAAAAAATGCCTAATCTTGGGAAAAACATGTTATAAAAAGATCTGTTAGATTCATCTGAAGATTGTTTGAATGTAGATTATTTCTTTAAAAAAAAGAGAATTGCTAGCTAGTGCGAGAAAAAGTTGAAGGTTAGTATGTTTCTTTACTTAACCTGCTCTCTTAGATTTGACAATACGATCTCTTTAGTTTTCTCCCATGAAATAATCTCACGTATGTTTGTAATAATCCCAGGCCAAAAACGAGTACCTAATTTTAAGGCTTCTTCTGTTGAAGGTAACTCCGCTATGATATAGCCTTCTCCTGGATTGAATGTTCCAAGTTCTTTGAAGATACCTGCTTTTTTCAGTTCATCCGCTGCCGCAAAGTTTGCTTCGCTCTGTTTAAGAGCAACCTTCGGATCTACTGGTTGAATCGCAGAGTTTATCTTGTATAAAATCAAATACCTTGACATTATGCTATTTCACCTCTTTATTCAATAATGATATTAGGTTTGCGCATATCTCATAAGTATCTATGGTTATTTTACTATAGTACTAAATAACACATAGTGAGAGTCAATGAGTGTGAGAGCAAGGTATCTTAAACAAGTAATTTTAAAATTATTTGGAAATTAATCCTTTTCAAGTTTATGTCAAACTCTGGTTTATTCTTCCTTTTTTAATTGAAAAAACATATGGTAATGCTTAATTATGTGCATGAATTATTCTTTTATTATAGTTCTGTTAAGCACTATATTGATTTGTAAATTGAGAGTGAATAATAATGTCTTATCAAGTGAAAGATTACATGACAAAAGAAGTTAACACTATCGATTGTGACGCAAAAGTTACGGAAGCGGCGATGGCTATGGCTGCTGATGAGAAGAAAGAAGGTTATGTAATCTGCCTGATAAAGGGGAAGCCTGCGGGAATCGTCGCAAATATAGATATTGTAAACAAGGTTGTTGCAAAAAAGCTTGATCCATCGAAGACACTTGTTGCAGAGATTATGTCCAAACCTTTGGTAACTGTTGATCCTGACGATGACTTATTAAAGGCTTCGAGTTTGATGAGAGAACACAATGTGGGTAGGTTGGGTGTGGTTAGAGACGGTGTTATATATGGAATTATAACAGCAAATATTATTGCTCAAAGATGTGGGGAATATGTGGACAGATCAGTTAGAGATATCATTCGATGGAGTGCTCCTCTAGGAGTCTAATCAAACATAATCCATTACCAAAAGCATAAACAAACTGTAAACAAGATAGTGCATATCTCCTAGTTTTAACTATCAATTTAATTTGATAGATTGGTCAATTTGCTCAATTGCTAAAACATCAATTGGTGGAAATGGCAAGTAAATGGTGAAAATTGGTGCGTTGGTAAACCCCAGAAACGATGCTAATCGATGCAAATTCAACCCAACTATATCAATACAAACTGACTAATTTGATTAATGTCCACCAATTTTTAATCAATTTTCGTCAATTAATTAATCAAAAAATTGGGGTAAAAAACTAGTATTATAATGAATCCTCTGTGGAGTGGAGACATCACCTGTTAATCCCCCGCAAACCCCTCTCTTTTTTCAATTGATCAACAAATTATTTAAAAAACTTAACATTCCAATGCATATTTATTTGTTCCATCTATTATGCAATTCCTAACTCGTTTTAGTTTGTGTTTTTGATTAACCAAAGAGTAAGGATTATAGGGGTTATAGTAACTCCGAGATTGAGGATTAATCCAAGATTTGGATTTTGTATTACTCTTCCTATATGATAGAAATCGTTTTTTGAAGCCAAAGGAGATAATATTATCCATGTAAATGGCAATATCTTCCATTTTGATTCTTTTTTGTAAAGATATATAAAAAGTAAAGAAAAGGGAAAAAATGTGAGTGAGAAACCTGCCAAATAAAAGAGAACAAGTGAGTGAATTGAAGAAAATGTCCACTCATTTACTACTATATATGCGTTTAGTAATCCGTTTTCCCAGTTGGGAAAGGGATGGAACCCCAAGATTTCAGCATTATCAATAGAGGCAGTGAGCCAATGACCGAATTCATGGATCGGATAATATAAAATGGTTATTATTATGATCCCTATTGTAACCAATAAAGTTCGTTTAAGGAGTTAGTATTAAAGACCATTTGAGAACCATCAATATTAAACGTATTTATTTCTATATGTTCTTTATTGCGCATACACAGGGGTTATCTCTAGCTTGTTTGGATCTGTTGGAATATTATTTTAAATATATTCAGTTTAAAAATTAATTATGGAGGCACCTAAAATTCAAAAAGTGACTATTTATTATCGGAGATTACCTAATAACGTTGCACAGATTCCGACAATTCTTCTATATGATAGTGAAGAAGTTATTATCTCTCTTAATTTATTAAGTCCATCAAAACCATTAATCATAAATGATGTCGCTCTTCTCGACAAAGATTACATAGGAGTATGGTTTGTATCCACACAAGAATGGCATGACTTGGGTGCCATTTATGACCTTGAGAAGAATTTTAAGGGGTACTACTGCGACATTTGTACCCCAATGAAACGTGTATCAGATGGTTTTGAATGTACTGATTTTTTTCTTGACTTGTGGATTTATCCAAATGGACAATATCTCATTCTTGACCAAGAAGAGTATCACCAAGCTGTTAAGAAAAAATGGATAACCGTAAATCAACAAGAAAAAGTAGAAGCAGAACTTCAATGCCTTATAGACATGGTTAAATCTAAAAGGTTTCCTTCATCAAAAATTAAAAATCAACTTGAACTTCCTCAAAACATCAATGAAATTGTACATGCTCTTAAACAATTCAAGAATAAAGCTTAGACTTGTAATGACTTCAGTAATATCTACTTCCTGTATCCAACGGTAAGAGTTATTTTATCCAGTAGTAGCCTATTGATTTCAAAGTCATGCAGTTTATTCTAAGGTTCTGTAGTGTAACTCATCGTCCTATATAACTTGAATACTTCAGAAGGGTCTCCGTCTAAGTTAAAACGTTGGAACCAATATTCAGGTAAATACCATCTAATATCGTTGGTACCTATACGATCATACTCCTTCAGCACATCCTCTTTTGCTATTTTAAATGGTAGACTCGTGTCCTTAGAGTATAACTGAGGAATTACCCTCTCCCAAACATGATTAAAATATGAATAATCAATGAGGGTTCCACCAACCTCAAAAGAGATAATTAGAGACATTCAAAACGGCTTATACTTTAAATGTTAAATTTATGAAAAAAAAATTGTAGAAACAGTGTAAATTGTTAATTTAAAACTTTTTAATTTATCGGGAAGAAATAAGTAAATGTGGTTTATTAAATGATAAATTTTAGAGTGATATTACATTTCATTGGATGCAGTAATAAAAAGAGAAAAAAAACCATAATATTCAAATTAATCTCGAAAAAAGAGAAAAAGCGTTAATTAAGTATCTTTGAGCTCAACTTTACAATCATTGGATACAAGATATACGGGTTTCTTTAATATACTTTATAAAGATAACTCTTTTGAAACCAGACCTCTTCAAGGCTAATCTCCAAAAAAAAGTGAGAGGAGATTTAGCGATTTTGCTGTATATTCTGGTACTTGAAGATGGGGTTCTAGTTAAAGGCTTTGTCATAAAGATTGGATTGTTTGCTGGATCTAATGGATCTATTCTGTTTTGCACCTTCATCGAGAGGTAATTGGTAACTAATCCTGTTGCACCCAAGAACCTTTTCAGAGTCCTCTCAAGAAAATACGGCAGTCATCTCTGCGTGTGATAAATCAATTTTTGAATTTTTCTCATGTAACCAAACATTTATAGCACACCTTAAAAACGCAAAAAGTAGAATACAATTCAAAAAAGCTTTAGTAAGGATTATAAGATGGCATTTAGTAAAATCGATGGAATAAATCTCTACTATGAGGATTATGGAACAAAAGACCTAGTTCCCTTCATCTTTATCCATGGATGGATAAGCAGTAGTGAATTTTGGAGAAACCAGGTCGAAAATTTAAAAGATAAGAGACGGATAATTGTTCTCGATTTGAGAGGTCACGGTCGATCAGACAAGCCACGTGTGGAATATTCTATAAAAAAGTTTTCAGAGGATCTTAACTCCTTTATGAACAAACTGGGAATTGTAAAAGCGATCTTGGTTGGTCACTCAATGGGTGGAATGATCACCCTCCAATTTACTCTAGATCATCAAGAAAAGGTTGAAAAACTCATATTAATAGATACTTTAGCGAAGTCAGCGTTTTCAGTAAGAAGGAAAATGTTATTTATTATTTCTCAGGTTGCACTTTCAATTTCATATGAATCATTCATGAGATATTATCTCACTCGAATATATCGAAAAAATTATCCTAAAGTAATACTTGAAAAGACGTTGGAAAAAGTTCTTAAAAATCCGAAATATGTAGTGAAGTCTTGTTATTCATCTGTAAAGAGATTTAATGTTTCTCAAGAACTAGCTAGTATCACAGTACCTACATGTATTATTCAGGGCAGTGAATCATTTATCCCACTTAGCCAAGCCAAGTACATTGAAAAACAGATCCCTAATACGTATTTAGTGGTCATTGAGGGGGCGGGTCATGCAACACCAAGAGAAGCTCCTAAAAAGGTTAATGAAGCCCTTGAAAAATTTGTTAAAATGGAAAATAGAAGCAGATGATTAGCTAGATATCTACTACGTTTTATTAACGCGTTGATGAGGGTACTTTCTGAGTATATATTGTACAAAAAGTATTATGTAATCTTATCATACTAGAATAAATGATTTTAACTGAGTTACGATTCGGTACCTTCAATATCGGCCATGCTCTTTAGTGATTTATGGAGATTATTTCGGAATTTTTTAATCAGATTTTTTTCCAGGTACTTTGCGTTTAACATACAACAGTAGAGAATTGAGTGCTACTTTCAAGAAAGTGAGGAGTTATTTAGTTTGGAATGAGCTTAGAATTTAAAAGATGACCATTATTCAAGTTGCAGAAAGAACAGTAATATAAAAGTAGATTAAGTAAATTCCAATGAAGACGAGAACCATCCCACTAATCTTTTGAATCAATGGTATTAACCTTACGATTCTTGTCAGTATGAACTTCTTGGTCTTAACTATGAGAACTGTGACGATTAGCAAGGGTAACCCCATACCTATTGCGTAAACTATGAATGTAACTATGCCCTGAAGTATGCTACCTGCAGCTATCGCATAGGATAGAATGGAGAAGAATATTGGAGCAGAACATCCTAATGTAGCCATACCATAAGCGATACCGTAAAGAAATAAACCAATGAATCCTTTCTGTTTAGGAGCTTTTATTGGTAATCCAAATATAGGATATTTGAGCTCAAACATTATGATTATCCCGAGAAAGATCGTAAAAATACCAGCTACTATCTCGAGTAGGGGAATATAGACGGATAGTAAACCACCCAGCGCAGTTGCTAGGGCACCAATTATTGAGAATATTGTCACAAGGCCTAAAGTACATGCAATTCCACCGGGAATTGCTCTTCCCAACGAGGTCTTGGTACCCATATAATAGGAGATGTATCCTGGAAGCATTGGGAACCCACATGGAGAAAAAAGTGCGAATACTCCGGCGGTGAAGATAAATGTTAATCCTGAAGGATCAAGTGACAATTAATTCACCACAATATACGTATTATCATAATTTATTCTTTTTTTTAGCTTGTGGACTGTGATATTTTTCACTC
>JAUWWH010000113.1 GCA_030617005.1 Candidatus Bathyarchaeota archaeon
GTAAGATCAAGTATTGAGTTTCTTGATGAAACTTCTTCTAAATCGGTGGAGTTCATTCAGAAAGTGGATGAGATGGAGGGGCTAATTGATAATCTACACTTGTTAGTAAAGATCTCCTTTATTAAGAACTCAGAAAAGGTTGACCCCTCCATAGTTATGGTGTTAAAAGACCTTGTTGATTCCATAGAGTACGCTTCAGATAGATGTGTGAGTACTGCTGATTTTATTAGGGTTTTAGCAGCTGGAGAGGCTTAATAACAAGCGCTATATCGAGATCATCAATTTTAGATGAGTAGCCGAGAGTTCAAAAGAATTTTATGACGTTCGTAAAAAATATGTACAGAGTCGCACTTATAGTTGCAGTCACTGGAAGAGTGATAAGCCAAGTGATTAACAAGCGTACCATGGTCATCTTATCAACTAAACCTTGCCCTCTGGCAAAAGCTGCACCAATTATTGCACCTATGCCTACAATTGAAGTTGAGACTGGAAGACCATACCCTAAATAGATGTATGGAATAGTAGTAAAAAGATAAACCACAAGCCCATTGGTTATCTCTGCCGCTAAACCAGAAAGGGCATCAATCCTTACAATTTTAAAAGCTACAGTTTCAATAACTTTGCGACCCCACGTTAAACCACCAACCGCAATTCCTATAGCGCCCAAAACTGCTAAGAGAAGCATGGTTGTATTATCTGGAATACCTAAGACCTCGTTAGTGACTGCAACGTAGACGCCTGTAGCATTCCCTACATCATTAGCTCCAAAGGAATAAGCTGAGAAACAGAGAGCACCTATGAGTGAATAAGAAACCACTTTATGAAACCGTTTATCATCTAAGACTTTATAGAATAATTTCCTCATGAGTTTGTAAAGTGCGTAGGCTAACCCTATTGAGCTAAGAGGAGAAACTACCCAGGAGATGAGTATTCTAATAAGTACTTCCCATTCAAATGACCCATAGACTATCATCGCATACCCTATCACGCTTCCTACAATTGTATACGTCATGGAGATCTCCAAACCTTTCCATGTACAAAACGTTGACCATAATCCAGCAGCTAGAGTGATGGTAATAGCACCATACGGATCTATTACAGGAACAATGCCTTTTGCTATAGTTTTTATATTCATATGTCCTTGGACAATGGCACCAATAGCTGTAAAAAAAGAAAAAAGAAGTATTGCTTTTTTTGGGGTTATTACTCCTGCTCCAACTGCAGTATCGCAAGGAGTTGCGGCATCATTTGCACCCAAATTCCATGCGATAAAGAAAGACAGACCTAGACCAATTATTAACAAAACTTGGTTTTCCACAATTAGAGCTCCCATATTTTGTAAGTTAACCAAGTATTGCAATACTTCTTATAACATCTGCGACATCCTCAGAGTGGTCTGCTACTTCTTCCATATTCTCTATGGCGTTCAGAAGCATGAGCCAAGATCCTATTTTCTTGGTTTCATCACCGTACTTTAAAACCAATTTTATTAGTCCTATACGGAACTCATCTATACTCTCCTCTAACAACTCCACCTCATCAGCTTCTTTGATAGCTACATCAACGCCTTTACTGAGTGCGATAAAAGCTATTCTGACTTTCTCGACTATCTCGACGCATCGGTTAGCCATCTCTTTTAGATTGATTTTTATCTCATTTGTAAGGTTCTCTTTTGATGTTATGCGTAATTTTCTGGCTCCTGACTTCGCATTCTCTGCGATATCATCTACAGTCAATACGAGTCGTATGATTTCCTCTCTATCAATTGGGTGTAGGGGACCTTTTGATACATCGTACAGAATTTGATGTTTAATCTTGTCAGCTTCCCGTTCACTGTCGAAGGTCTTCTGGTAATGAACTTCTAAAGCATTAAAATCTTCTTCACAGAAAGAGTGTACAACTCGAGCCATTGCCTTGACAGTTTCAACTGTCTTATCGAGATGTTTTTTACACATGTTTAAAACCTTCTTCTCTTCGCGTCTTGACAACCACACCATTATGTTTGACTTGGACATGTCTTAGTCACCATTTTGTTTATAATAATTGAACGTACTTAATAATTTTGAAACGTCGATTCAAATAAATTTAAATTATTTTTTAATTCATAGTTAAGCGTATGTGATGGCTCTGACGGTATGATACAAGTTAAGTATAAATTTATTGAGTGAAAGAGTTGTCAGATAGATTTAGAAGCTAATTTTACGCATTGATAAGATGTTAGATGAAAAATCTGTGCTAAACTTATTAATAATCTGAGTATATGTTTTGATAATAGATCTTTGCGTTTGTGAAAGATGCTACACCATCTTTCAATTAAGGTGGTACTCTATATTGATCAAAAAGGGAAGAAAGGTTTTGTTTGTAAGACGGGGTTATCTCTTGCTTTTTACTGGAATTTTATTAGGATTTATTGCATTCTCTGCGGTTTCTATGATTTATTCAAGTAGGAGACCGCAAGATGGTGGAGGGGGAATGCCGACAGAGATTGAGTTTGAGTTTCTCTACACGAGTGAAAAACAAGGGTGGATTGAAAGAGTTACACCTGAATTTGAGGGATGGTTTGAAGCACTTTTTAATATTTCTGTCAATGTTAGGCTTATCGTTACGGGTACACATGACACCGTAAACCGGATTTTGGATGGAAGTGAGAGACCAACAGTTTGGAGTCCTGCTTCTAGCATTTGGATTCCATACATGAATACGAAGTGGCGTAATATAACTGGTAGTGTTTATGATATTGCTGTAGATTGGACTCCACTCGTTATTTCTCCAGTTGTTTTGGCTGGTTGGGGATCCTATCTAGATAAGTATAATGTAACTGGATTCATGGATCTTTATAGATTAGCGAAGGAAGGGGTCGATTTTAATTATGGTCATCCAGATCCACTTTTAAGTAATGGGGGAACAATGATCGTTGTCTTAGAGTTCGCTGAAGCTGCTGGTAAAAATCCTGAAGATCTTACAATTGAGGACTTAAAGAATGAGACTGTTATTGAAATAGTAAGAACTATAGAGTCTAAGGCTATTGCGTATAGTAAAAGCACCGGGTTTTTCGGTGCTTGGGCAGCTGAGAATGGACCTAGTGCGATACAATTTTTTGGTATATATGAAAATGTTGTCCTTGATAACTCTCTGAAAGCCCTTAAAAAATGGAATGATCCCCTCGTGGCGATATATCCTGAAAGTGGAACGCTACTTGCGGATCATCCTTTTGTGATTCTAAATGGAACTTGGATAGATCGTTGGCAGAGGTTTGCCGCTGGACAGTACCTCTTTTTCCTTCTCAAACCGGAAAACCAAGAACTAGCTGAGGAACATGGGTTTAGACCCGCAATCTCTAGTGTGCCTTTGGATCAAACGATCTTTGATCTTTCAAATGGTGTTCAATATGAGATAAATGTGCCCATTCTGAAGCCTTTAAAAGGGGAAGTGATGGAAGCGATCTTTACAGCTTGGGTTAAGGTTAGAAGAACACAGATTTAGAAGTGGTTGAATGGTTCTACGATTGAAGAGATCAGTTACTCTCTCTAATCTAGCGAGATGGGTTACACTCTGTGCCTTGATTCTCTTTGTCTTACTTCCTACCTTCTACCTGATCTCATATGTCTTTACAAGATGGGATGAAATATATTATGAAGTGTTCGCAAATCCGATTATTGGTGATGAAAACTGGAGACAAATACAACAGGTCCTACTCTTCTCATTCCGATTGTCCCTGTCCACAGTAGCGTTCGATTTAATCTTTGGAATACCTCTCGCTTACATCCTCGCAAGAAAGAAGTTTCGTGGAAAAAGCCTTTTAGAGGACATCATAACCCTTCCCCTTGTGATTCCTACATCAGGTTTTGGCTTCGCAACTCTTATTACGTGGACTACTGCAACTGGGATAGGGGGGATTTTTGGATTAAATTCAGGGCTAATCCCTCTAGATGCTGTAATACCGCTTCTAAACGTTCCCTTTATAGTATTTATTGTCCATATTGCTCTAACCTTCCCATATATCGTTCGGACAATTGCGACCAAATTTGAGTCAATAGAGACCACTTTCGAGATAGCTTCTCGAACGCTGGGTGCTAATCCTTTAACAACTTTTAGAAAAATTTTATTTCCTTTATCCATCTCAGGGATCTTTTCAGGGTCTGTTTTAGCGTTTGCACGTTCACTTGGAGAGACTGGTGCAACTCTCATCGTTTCGGGCGTGAGCTCAACGGCTTCGATAGCGATAGTTAGGTGGACATCTGAGTTTAAACTAGCAACTGCCTCGTTCATGGGAAGTCTTTTGGTAGTTATTGCGTGGCTAATCATTTTACCAGTAGAAGTGTATGTTAATCGAAGAGCAAGCCTTTTTAAAATTCCATATACTTTCCCTAGAACTTTATCTAATTGGATTATAAGGTTTGAAAGATTTGCTTCTAGAAAGTTGACGCGTATTAAAGATTTTGTACCCTTATTTATTGTTGTAATAACGGTTATAGTGCCTATTGTAATCGTTTTAAATTCTGTAATCTTTTATTGGTCTGCGGATCCCTATACTGGTAAGGTTCAAGGTGGAGTTTTATATCAACTGTTCGGTCCGCCTAATTATTTTAATTCAGTGCTTAAGGCAACTTTGACTTCCATCATTGTAGCCTTAAATTCGAC
>JAUWWH010000125.1 GCA_030617005.1 Candidatus Bathyarchaeota archaeon
AAGGCCGGTCTACTGTAGAGAATGCTATCAAAAACACAGGCCACCGAGAAGAGACAGAAGATATTAGGAATAAGTATCCGATTTCTCAGAAATCATATAGGTGATTTCTAATTCTTCTACGTTTTTTTTAATTTTTTTTATTAAGTTTTAAACAATGATTGCAGAGGAGCTTTCTAAATTTATTAAGTTTCTAACTAACAGAAAAAATGTAAAGTTGGCTTTTATCATAAGATAGCATATGCAATGATGCTCTCCGGGCTACCGGACTAGAATGTACTAGAGTATAATCGCTTGTTTTACACTCGATTTTTGATACATTTTTCGTGTCACCTTTTTGAATATTTGTTATAGCATCACATCGATTTGCTATTTAACCGTCTGTCAGGTGATATGGATACGTAAGGGTTAGGGTTTAGGTGCTTTGCTTATGATTGCTGGAGCTGTGGGGTTCATTATTTATGGATGGTTTGTTTTAGTTCCCCCTTTCTATGGTAATACTAGTCCTTTTAACTTCCTTGAAGAATGGTTTGGAAAGACAATAGATGATTTTCTTTCAGTGTGGAATCGGATCATTCTTCAAGTGACTGGTTTTTTCGCTGTTGCAGGTATTCTCGGGATCATCGTTTGGATTGGCTACACGCGGGTTACGACTCCTTCACCTGCTTCATTGGAGGATTTGGATGAGGAGACTGAAAACATTGAATTGGTTGAAGCGTGAATTTTAGGAATTGTCTTCTATGCAGTTTATGTCTGTTAGTTGGCTTGCCTCTTTGAGGAGGGATGCGCTTAGGCGCCGTGTCTGGTTTCATGTGTTGTCTAAGGTTGAGAGAAGTGTTGTGGAGTTGACTGTTCGGTATGTGGATCAGATTCGGAGTTTAAAGTTGAGTTTAGCTATTGGGCGTGTGGTGTGTAAGATTTTGGAGGCTTTAAGGAACCGGTTCCTGAAGAGGGTTGAATGTGTTGGTTATGGTATCGCTGAGAAGATCAGTAAGATTGCTGTTGGTTGGGGTTACGTTGAGGCTTCAAGTTGGAAACATGATTTATCCTTTATCAGGTTTTTAGGGGTAAATACTGTCAATGATATTCCAGTTTAACGTTAAGAATCTTGTTAAGTTAATGATGATGAACTGTCTCTCGATGTCGTTCATTGCTTACGATATTTGAAAGGGTTTACCTTGAAGTTTTTGACTAAGGTTTACCTAAGGTCCATAATTTTCGGGGTTCTATGGATTGGTTCAAATGAATTTGATGATTCTGATACTGTCAATACTGTGATGAATATTCTTGACATGTAAACATGCTGTAATGGCTTAGACTTGTCTGCCCTTTGTTATAAGATGCTTCTACGAAAGCGCATAACAACATCATCCATCTTAGCAGTAGCCCTTCTCGTTGCTCTTATAGCTTCCATGAACTCTATGTTTAATCATTTCAACTTCCAAGCTCAAGCCTTAGAAGAACTAGTGACTGTTGGTGGAAAATTCTTAATCTTAAGCAAAAATTCCAGTAACCTATCAGACAGTCAAATAAACCCAGAGTTATCCAGCTTACTCAAAGACGTAGCAGACATCAAATATGTCCAACCTCAAAGGATTCTATCAATGAGTTTAACCATGGATAATGTGTTAAACTACACTGTCCTTGTAAGGGGAGTGAGTGATGTCTCTGATTTCCTTAATCAGAAAAGAGCATACGTTAATGGAACGATGGCTAAAGGTGATGTAGAAGCAAATATTGGTGTAATCCTGAGTAGATCACTCTCTGTTTACACTGGTGAGAACGTAACCCTAATCTTTAATGGTAATTTTTTCAATGTTAGTCTAGTGGGTATCGTAAAGACTGTTACGCAATGTGACAGTGAAATAATTGTACAAATGAATTGTGTCAACCAACTTACAGGAAATGACAGTAAAATATCTTTCATCGAGTTTGCCCTCGAAGATGGGGTTGAAACGGAAGAAGCTATAGCCAGAATCAGAGGAATGTTGCCCATAGATGTAACTCTGATAAATGCTCAACAGTTGAAAGAGTTTATGTTAGAGATGAACAATCAAACCTTAAACTTTTTAGATCTTTGGTCCTTCACTATTTACATCGCAGTGGCTTGTGCCTCCTACATCGTAGCCTCAAGCCTCATATCTGAGTCCGGCTACGAACTCTCTATGCTTAGAGCTGTAGGCGCCAGACATGCCTTCTTTTTCATACTTATCCTGGCTTATACTTTAACAGTAGTTTTTATAGGATCTGGTATTGGTGTAGCCCTTGGATTAACAGGAACCCAGACAGTGTCAACCCTTTTCCAATGGATGCGACTCAATATTGAAATAACTCCTTTTCTCAAAATTACTCAGGTAGCTGAAACTTTCTTGGTAACACTTACTTTTTCGGTTGTAGGATGTGTATATCCAGCCCTAAAATTAGCATATAGTAGCCATATTGAGCAATCATTATGAAGCTTAAAGATTTCAAATATCTCCACGGAAGACGGGTTATATCCCTAGTCTTAGTACTCACACTCTCATCCACTCTATTTTCTGTAACAGCCTTCACCCTTCAAGGCTTCTACAACAGCTTCAATGGCTATTTAGGTGTAGGTGAAGACATTGTAGCGATCTATGATCGAGGAAGCAATACGCCTTTCACAGGTTTAGTTCCTAAATATTTAGCTGAACAAATAAGTAGCATAGATGGTGTTTACGTTAGCAGCCCTGAAATATTAGTTCCCTGCATAGTAGAGGATGCTTCCATCTTTCTTAGAGGTATCATCCCTGAGGTCTTCTTTGAGCTGAATCGATTAACCTTAGTGGAAGGAGAGATGCTTGAACAAAGTGATGTTAACTCCGTTATGCTTGGAATTAAACTAGCTGAAAGACTTGGCTTAAATCTTGGTGATGAAATCCTTCTCCACGGCGTCTTGAAGAGTAAATATGTAGAGTTGAAAATCAAGGGAATTTATGTGACTGAATCTGGATTGGATGATGAAGCCCTCACTCTTCTCCATTTGGGACAGTGGCTGAGTCGCGCAAATGATTATAATTATGTCACCCTTATCAGGGTTAAGACGGATGGAAGCAGTGAGACTCGGACCAAAATTTTTGAGAAGATAGCTGAAGAAGCCCAAGCCCCCACCTCAAATGATAGTGGAAGTGAAGGTATAGAGGAACAATTGAGCTGGATCATTCCTGTACTTAAAATAAGATTTAACATTGAGAAAATCGGCGTTGAAAAAGCACAATCCTTCATGAAAAGCTACCTGGACAAATTTGGAGTGACTAGAGAAAACCTCATCATTCTCTCTATTATGGTCTTCATTTTTGGAAGTATTAGTATATCTATTGCGAATAAAAACTTGTTAAATCAACACGGGAAGGAGATAGAAATTCTGCGATCCTTGGGAGCTTCAAATAGCATTATCAAAAAGGATCTTCTATTGAAAGTGCTGGTTTATTCTTTTATTGCTTCAACTCTCGGTATCATCCTAGTAGGAACCGTCCTAGTTTTTATGGATGAAAATAGCTACCTACAGATTCTATCACATGGGATCATGTTCCAGCTTGACCCTGTGATCGTTCTTCTTAACTTTTTCCTTCCAGCTCTAATCCTCACATTAACCATTCTACGGTTGAATTTTAAGTGAAAAAATATCTTTATATTTTTTTGTTAATGAGTGTTGCTTTAGGGTTTAGGCTCTATCCAACACTCATAAGTGGTCTGCCATATTCCACGGATGCTTGGGGTCCAATCAGGAACACTGAACTCATCATTGAACATACTCCCCTTCACTTGGGAGATGACACAATTTTTGACGGATATAACAACTATTGGCCTGCCAATAGCCTTTTCGGGGCTGTTCTCTCCGAATTGATCTCAGTTAAACCCATTTCAGTGATGGCTCTCATTCACCCATTAGCCGGGGCCATAGGCGTGTTAATTTTCTATGTTTTGGTGAAGAAAATTTTAGGAGACATAAAAATTGCTTTTACAGCTTCAATCTTTTTAGCTATCGTGTATCCGTATACTATGTTAACAGCTGGAGTGATGAAGGAGACTTATGCAAACCCAATCTATTTCCTCTGCATCTTCATCTTCTTGAGTAAATGGAAGAGCAAATGGAAGAAAGGTTTTCTTTTCTCAATCGCTTCTGTTACTCTCGTTTTATCTCATCACTTAACCGCGCTTCTTACAATAATCACTTTATCTAGTTTATGGTTAGCAACTTCCCTTGAAAAGTGGAGGAAAGGTTTCTCTTTTGAAAAATCTGGATTTATCTCAATATTCGCCCTGGCAGCCACCTTTTTTCTATACATCGGACTCTATGCTCGTACAGGGTTTACATCTGTTCCCTTAAACGATTACCTTGCAGTGGCTTCTTATCAAGTGATTGTTTTCGTCATATTAGCCTCTCTAGTTTTTCGACGACGAACTGAAGTGAAGCCGCTTCTAGGGCTTTCTGTTATG
>JAUWWH010000078.1 GCA_030617005.1 Candidatus Bathyarchaeota archaeon
AAGGCCGGTCTACTGTAGAGAATGCTATCAAAAACACAGGCCACCGAGAAGAGACAGAAGATATTAGGAATAAGTATCCGATTTCTCAGAAATCATATAGGTGATTTCTAATTCTTCTACGTTTTTTGATTATTTTTATTAATCCTTTTTTTTATAAGTTTCTAATTAAAAGAAATTTTTTAAACTAAAATATGCAAGTTAAATGAAAATTTCACTAACAAATAAAAAGGATTCACTTAAATATTTAATTGTATACCCTCCGATCCATATCTTACTATGAGACAATATTTATTCAAAATTAACTTATTACGTCTCAATTTATAATCCCACTATGGTCTGAGTAGACATAGAGACCGCTTTCGCAACCATTTTTTTTATTTTTGTTTAGAGCTTCTTAAACGAAGGATGAATTACTCCTTTAAAAAGAAGAAGTGTAGTCGGGAGAAACCTTTTAAAACTGTGATTGTTGAACCTTTTTCCACTTCGACTTTTCAGAATATGATTCTCACCATCACCCATAAGGTGAGAGCGATTGCAAAAGTTACAGTAAAAACCTTCTTGCTCCACATAAAGACCTTCCGTCCATCCAATATAGATACGGGAATCAGATTGAAAACTGCAAGGTCTGCATTCAAGACAGCGGCAAACCAAAGGATTGGGAAGAACTGGGAAAGGAAGACGAAAACCAAGATCTGAAATATGTTTGCTAAGGGACCTGTCAAAGCTATCTTTCCCATATTCTCCCTTGTCACTCTAGAGCCGAAGACGACGACAGCTCCCGGTGCTATAATCTTGAATGGTGAGAGAGCTGTTAGAAGACTTATCAGAGTTCCAAACGGGTCGAGGCGGAACTCAGACCATGCCCCGTAGTACTGGGCTGTAAACTTGTGGGCAAGCTCGTGGATCGCGAAGGCTAAGGCGATGATGCCTGCGATAGTGAACAGAATCACACTGCCAAATTGGAGAAACCTCGGAGCCTCGATTATGAAGAAGACTGAGACACCAATTGCTAGGTGTATGATTTCAGTTCGGCTGGTTCTGAAGCGAGAGGGTCGCGCATAGATCGGTACAGACCCTCTCTCCATGATCTTTTTCATTGTGTAAATCTTTGCCCCGACCATTGGGCAGTTATGGTTTTCGGGGAGACGATGCTCAGCGCAGAAGTGTATACCACAATATTTGCAGGTGAAGGGAAGTAGTTCTTCTTTGCCACATATGGTGCATTTAGTCATCGGGTGTCACTTGATTAAGCCGTGACTTAAAGGTAACGTCGTTCCTTTTAAAATTTCGTTTTCTCTAGACAACTGGCTTCACAATACCATGTACGCTCTTGGTGGTGTTGCATACTTCTGTCCATCATGTTAAATAGAATGATAATCATTAAGAGAAGCAACATACACGCAGTAAATCGTTTTTATCACTTCCGAAAATGATAATAACTTTTTGCTTTCTAATCTTCAATATTGCTTAATTAAGCTAATAATTCGTACGATACTCTTGGGAAATTAGCATGAATCTTCAGTAGTTGATTGCACTTGGTGGAAGAATTGATCCACTCTTATACACTATGATATGGATTCTTTGCAGAATATTGCAGTCTGGTTATAGATATCTTCATGATGATATGAGCTCTCTTCTTGCAGTTGAGGTTCCTAACAGAAGGTTATTTGATATTATACACATCATGGATGTTATTTTGGTAATCATATTCTTCAGCATTCTTCACTGGGCTATTGATGGTTGACAGAATTTAATAATTGGTTCAGCCTGTTTCCTATTAGCTAATCTAATAGAACTTGTTGTTGCATTATTTTTCCATCTTGATGAAGGAGGTGAGATGAAATCGTCTCATCACTTCACTTCCTCTCTCCTTAATCATGCATAGGTCTAACATTTTATATATAAATTCTCTATTCAACCGTTAACTCTTTGTACCATAACCATTTAAATGTGGGTAAACAAATAAAGATAACGTTTTCTAACTGATATAAAATTTAAGGTTATTCAAAATGATAAAACCTGACCCAGATGTATGGTATAACAAAGGTGTAACCTTAGATAGACTTGGGAAGTATGAGGAAGCAATCGAATGCTTTGATGAAGCCCTAAAGATAAACCCTAACACTCATGTAGTATGGAGCAGTAAAGGTGTAGTCTTAGGTAGACTTGAGAGGTATGAGGAAGCAATCGATTGCTATGATAAGGCGATCGAGATAAACTCCGACTATGATGCAGCATGGAACAACAAAGGGACAGCCTTAGTTAGATTGGGTAGATATGAGGATTCTATCAAATGCTTTGATAAAACCCTAAGGATAAAGCCTAGCGACGAAAAAAAATAAAAAAGGGGAAGGCTTAAGACTGTTCAGACTCCTTTTGACATTTTTATATAGCCTTCTTCAATAGAATATGATTATAATATATTTTACTTATTGTTCGATTAATGCATGTTTTTAGAAAACATAAGATGGGTTACGGTCGAGACACCAACTCCTGCTCTTCTGATTTTAGTACTTGACAAACAGCAAAGAATTAGCTTCGAGCCTTTTTTTCAGTTTATACTTTTTGATATAGTATTAAAAGAAAATCGTTAATACTTTTGCACTAAACCCCTTTAAATACGCCTGGTAAACAAATAAAAAAATTTGAGATGAAAAACACAAAAATCAACATTTTAGAGCAGTTATTCTAAAGTCGTCTATCCAATGACCTCTCTTATCTTCCTCGATCAGATACTGATTCCTCAATTCAGAGTCAATACTCAATAGTCTGGTCATCTCTCTTAGGCTTCGCACCCCCTTCATATGCATAATAATAAGTGTTCTGAAGAGACCTAACGGATTTCTTGGAGGACTACCAGACCCAGAACATTGAAAATATCCACAGACAATACTTTCAGCAAGACTTAGTCCACATTCGAAAAGAAAGTTTCGAGGGTCTAGTATTCATCATGTCCTGGTAATAGAGTCACCGCCTATTGCTGAGTGAATTACAGAATACCTACCCTATCCACAAAAAAAACAATACCTCAACAAGCACTCGAATTTAGGGATAAAACTATGCGCCCAAAAAGTTCTCTTTCTATTTCCTTATTTTCATTATTTATTTCTTTTTGACGTTCTTCTTCTGACCCAGAATTGATACATGCATCATAAGAATTTTTTAGTCCACTCTTTTAGAATTACTCATATACTCTTTCTTGATTATATCTAAAGCGTCCTCATAATTATTGACTAAATGGAGTAGATCAACATCTTTTTGTTCTAAAAACTTGTTTTTTTGAAGCCATTTTTTTATCCAGAGAACCAAGTCTGGCCACATATCTCCAAGTAAAATGATGGGGATATGACTTATCATGTTTACCTGCATTAATTGCCACGTATAAAAAAGCTCCAATAAGGTTCCAATTCCACCGGGAGCAACTATAATTGCATTAGCGAGTTCCATAAAGTTATCAAGACGTGTAGAAAAACGAGAAAAATCTTTTATAATATCAATATGACCCGAGTCTCTTTGTTCTTTAGGTAATTTAATTTGAAGACCTATAGAATGGGCTTTGTGGTTTATATCCCCTGCGTAATGTCCTACACTCGCAGCATCCATAAGACCAGGACCACCGCCAGTAACAAGATCCATACCCTCTTCTGCAATTCTTTTAGCTAAATCATAAATTAAATGCCAGTTTGGATCTCCTGGCTCAATTCTTGCAGAACCAAATATTACAACACGAAAACGTTTTTTATTAATACCATCTTCTGTCTCAGCTTTCATTAAATAAACCCTTCCTTAAAAATAATTAATTATTGATAAAAGTTAATAGTGCATGATGAAAAATATTTCTATCTTAACAGATTTTTCACTCTCTTCTCGCAAAAGGAGATGGTATCCACCTGTCTACTATCTATTTCAAGCTTAATGATAAAGGTTAATGCTTTTTAAGAAATTCGAACCGCCATAATACTGAAGATTTCTTTAACTAACTTCTATTTTCAGATTGATCAGATGGTATAATGTAGGGAACCGTAGATTTAGGCTATAACTATGATTATCGTTTCTTTCTTTTAGATTGTAGATGTAATCTTAATCAATCTAATCTGCTTAACTGATTGTAGAAATATTTATTTAATATTTTGAGAATAAACTTACTGACAAATTTTTGGAAACTTTTCTAATAAACATTGATTTGTGAAGTATGCAAACAATAAGATTCTTAAGAGACTTTTTTTTTCATACTAAAGGATTAACTTTTAGCCCTTAGAATAGATGTCGATTAACGCATATTTTGAACGTTAGACTCTAACCCTTTTTATTTTCTACTAAAAAGAAAGTACGGATAGGAGTATAAGGGATTCCCAATACCCTTCATCTTCTCCAAGACTTCCACTTAAATCTTAGCTTCTGCTTTGGCTCTCGCCTCTACTTCAGTTCAGATTTTCGCTTCTACCATTGGATCTATGTTTTTGCGGTATATTTCTCGAATCCTTTCGAATCTTTGAATTTCCCACAGGACTATCTACTCACTTCAGGAAATCTCTTCCCCTTGGTTTTCGAATCTACACCAATACTCTCATCCGCAATAAGTATAAATATTTCAAGTTTGATATGTAGGTTCTTTCCCGACTTTCATCAATATTTGCGTGAATAAACCTTGTTTACAGTCAAGAATATGTCAAAAATACAGTTTTTATAACGCTTAAGCCATCGAAAAGCGTTATGGCTGCAAGAGAACCAATAGCAGCCCCTGAGAAGTCAAAGAAATAGATGAGATTACTATTAAAAGAAAAGGTCTTTAAGACTGATGCAAATGTAAACCCAGTTATGAAAAAAGGTAGGAACATGAGACTAGACTAAATATACAAATTAATGGTGTGAAAGTTTAGCACTGACATGGCCACAATTGTAATCGAGAGTGAAAAGATGACTGACGCCTCAGCGAGAACTTGGGTAACCCCTCTTTGAGTTATCTTCGGCTCAAGTTTGTAGGTGAGGAATCCTCCCCATCCCATTCCCAAGACCGCTATTGACACAGCAACAAATGCATAGTGATATTCAAATAACGCAGAAGCGATCCTCATGATTAATATTTCAAGGACTAGGATGGAGAAAGAAATCAGTGAGACTCCTAAGAGTGAAACTGCGAATTCTCATCTACGTTTTGAGGTATGTTTATGCATTTTGACTTCTCCAGTTAAAACTTTTGATGACTGATAACGCAATTAATAAGCATATGATTTCATGCTACAGAGTGCGATAAGATGTCCTGGGCCTTCTGAGTCAGTCCTTCTAACCTGTAGCTTTTAATCCCCGTTTTTTTGTACAACTCATTTATGCTGTTCTCTGTCAGTTGCTGGAGCAAGACTATTCCTTTATTGCCAAGCTTCTCTTCAGTCTTTCTGTCAAGGTTCCTGATGAGAGTTATTGGATGGAACTTGTTCTCTTCGATTATCCGGTCCAAGCCATGCTCCAGGGGTGTGTTCCAACCTATGTGGTCTATGCCTCGACATTTTGCGTATCGTCTCGCATGATTTGAGAATTTCGTGTTACAAACCACCATGGTTTTATTGAAATTTATCTGATGTAAGCCGAGGTCGGAGCCCTCCTTCAGGTCTTCAAATGTTGC
>JAUWWH010000102.1 GCA_030617005.1 Candidatus Bathyarchaeota archaeon
ATTTAGATAAGTGTAAAACTATACTAAAAGAGGGTTTATTTGAATCGTTACTGAGAATCATTTATTGTTATATTGTCACCACATGATTAATAAAAGAATATGTTACGATCTATCTCATTTAATCTTTACTTCATTGTTCCCCATCTAATTTTGAATTAAATAAAATGATGGTTAAGAGAGTTGCTGATGCTAAAGAGTACACGCTATATGGTAAAGAAAAAGTAAATATTTTCAACTGTCATTATTTAACTTAATTCGTTATCATGATGCCTATAGGTAAATGTTTTCCCTGTTTAGTCATCATTATCTCTCCCGTCAAATTTCATGCTTACTTCTAAGAGTGCATCATTTCCAACATCATCAGAGATCAGTATTCATCTCCTCTTTAGCCAAGTGAGGACAATTTTATATTCAGCAAGCTGGTTGAGGTAGGTGTGGTTGGAGTTGTGTACAAAGATGTCAATTTCTTTTAGGTTACCTCACTAAGCTTTCATAGATGGATAGATTTTGTTTGATGAATTTTTGCCAAGTAAACTTGCTGGCATAGTTCTGACTCTTTATAGAGACTTTTCTATATTCATCCTTATTGTTGAGGAGGTAAAGGATCTTCTCAGCCATCTCATTTGCGGAGTCGCATTCAATAGTTGCTTGTCTAACCTCTTGGGGTATCACAGAGTCACGTTTTATAAGTACTGGCACACCACATCTCTGTGCTTCCAAGATAGGTAGACCAAAGCCCTCGTGGAGCGATGGGAATAGAGAGAAGTCGAAGGAGTTGTATAGTTTAACAATCTCCTCCTCTGGCACATAGCCATATACTTCAATGTCGCTTAAGTCTTCCACCATATTTTTAACATTAAAGTGTCTTTGGTATATGCTGTTGAGGTTACCTCCAGCAAGAATCAGCTTACAGTCGATTTTATGCTTTAACTTCTTGAAAACTTCTATTGCTATGTTGACTCTCTTCCTGTAAGAGAAGTTAGCGAAGAAACCTAGCGTTGGCTTCCCCTTTTTAATATGCATAGGCTTGAATTTCTTATCCACACCAAGATTTATCACTGTCGAATCACGCTTGAAAATCTTCTTCACTTCTATTGCTGTCTGAGTTGAGTCGCTTAAGACAGATTCAGATCTAGCAGCGAGTTTCCACAGTAGGAGGACATACGCTTGAAATATGTATCTTTTTCTAAAATCTAGTTTTTCCGCTAATATTAGAGGTGTTACATCGTGGAATGTTGTGACCATTCGCTTCCTTTTAAGGAAGGCTATTGCACCACTCTCCGGCACAACTGCATGGCAGATGTCAGCCTTGCTAGTAATTTCTTTAAATGGAATAATCGTGAGATTCTTGAGATAGTTTTTCCTCCATTTATGTACTTCAACGACTTCTAAATCAACCACTTTGGATAATCCTTTAGCGAGTTCCAATGATACCCTTGCTAACACTTTGAATTGAAGTACATCTAAGCTTGGAACGATTAGGAGAACCTTCAAATTCAATAAACCACTCTTTGAAGCTTTCAAATGTTTGAAATTTTGAAGCGGATTATTCCTAGGAGTATCTGAGCCGTTATATAGATCCCTCTCAGGATGGATGATTTCTTATGATAGAGACATGTAACTCCGACTTCTTCAATTTTGATGGAAGCGCTTAAGAGTTCCTTGAGGATTTCAACTTCGATGAGATACCCCATTGTCTTCAAGTTAATGTTTGATAAAAAAACTTCCCTTCGAAACGCTCGGAATCCTAAGAGCATATCTGTGAAGTGGGTGTCGTAGAGTATGTTAAAGAAATTTCGTATGATTTTATTAGCTAGCATGTGGCGAAATGGGATCCTGTTTTTTTCTTCGAGGAATCGTGAACCTATAACAGTTTGAGCCCTCCCATTCAGTATTGGTTTTACGAGTAAGGGGATCTCTTCCGGTAAGTGTTGTCCGTCACCGTCTATTGTGACGATTACGTCGCCTTTCGCTGCATCAATGCCTTTGAGGAGGGCTGAACCCTTTCCCTTATTATGAATATTCCTGAAAATTCTGACCTTGCCTTTATTCCTTACCGATTTAACCGCTTCAGCTGTACCATCAATACTCCCATCATCTATTATGATGATCTCGTAGGGAACTTCCAAGCTTTCCATAACGTGAAAAATGTTTTGTAAGCATCCCGCGATTTTTTCAGCTTCATTATAAACCGGTATTATGATGCTGACTAAGATCTTATGTGTGCTGTTTGTCTTCATGTTCATCATTTACTTATTTTGGGGGGTTTTTCCATTTATGGATAATAGATCGAAAATTATTGCCTTGAAAGGTTTATTTGAATCGCTACGAGTACCCAGTTATAATTACATTATCGCTTGATTAATAAAAGCATATGTTTCGATTTATTTCATTTAATTTTTAAGTTAATAGTAAAATGTCAAAAATACTCTTAATAGTAATAATCCCACTGGAAGAGTATAATTAGAATGTCTAATAATTTATATAAACTAAGCTTAATTAGTTATTAGGTGCAACTTTTTTGAGATTAGTTGTAACGATTCCAGCGTATAATGAAGAGAGGACCCTTGGGAAAGTAATCAGAGAAATTCCTCGGAAAATCGATCAAATTGATGATGTTAAAGTCGTTGTTGTCGACGACGGTTCTATTGATAACACTCGAAAAGTAGCGTTTGAAGCAGGAGCCGATAAGGTCATCTCGTTTAAGCAAAATAGGGGCCTTGCCCAAGCGTTTAAAATGGGATTAAATGCTGCCTTACAAATGAATTCAGATATTATAGTGAATATAGACGCTGATGGGCAATATGATGGAGCTGAAATAATTAAGTTGATTACTCCAATTTTAAACAGTGAAGCCGATATTGTATTGGGTTCCAGATTTAAGGGATGGATTGAATACATGTCACTGCAGAAAAAGTTGGGAAATTCTCTTGCCACTAAAGTTACTAATCTATTATCTGGTTTAAAAATTTCTGATGCTCAGACTGGATTTAGAGCCTTCTCTAAGGAAGCAGCATTAAGAATCAATGTGATGTCTAATTACACTTACGTTCAAGAGACAATAATGCAAGCTGTAGATAAAAGGTTAAAAATCGTGGAAGTCCCAGTTCATTTCAGAAGAAGAAAGGGAAAGTCGCGATTAATACCAAACATTTTTAGTTATTCGAAGAGAGCTGGTCTAACCATATTAAAAACTTATAGAGATTACAAACCATTAAGAACTTTCTTACTTATTGGCGGATTCATTATGTTAATAGGTTTAGCATTTGGGTTAAGAGTTTTAATTCACTACCTTAACACAGGCATGATAACACCATATATTCCATCAGTGATTTTAACAGCAGTTCTTTTAATAGTTGGTTTTCAAGTGGTAATATTAGCCCTCATCGCTGATATGATTGGTAGTAACCGTAAAATAGAGGAAGAAATTTTATACATATTAAAGAAAAAAGATTTAGAAAGATGAGAAGCAATATCCCAAAGTATAGCTATCACAGAAGATATTAAGTCAGTTCATTAATCAAGAACCCTGTAAGATAAGCACCAATATAATAGATGGAGTATTTCAGCAATTATAGCATTGGCTTTTATCTTATAAAGGGATTTGTAAGAAAAAATTGTGGTTATTTGTCTGTATGCTTCTTCAAGGAAAATTTTAAGTAACTTAAGTAAAAGTAGAGGTTATACGAACCTCGGAGCTATCTTTATTCATTTTGAAGCAAAAATACTATTTCCAGAGATTTAAACGGTACCATTAACTAATAATGAGACCCCCATTTCTCTTCGATCTTCTTAGTATGCTGTAAGAGACTTAATTCAAACAGAATCTCTTTAATTGAGAAAATAACAAGAAACTCAAGAATAATTATCAAGAATACGTTTTATCAACGTTGTTGTGGAGTACCCATTCATTTCTTTAACCAAGATTACTTTTCCTCCGTAGGATTTAACAAGGTCTGCTTCAGGGAGTTGAGTGAGATCGTAACCAGCTTTAACATGGATATCAGGCTTTACAAGATCGATCAATTTTTCAGGGGTTGACTCCGAAAAGATGGTAACATAGTCAACGTATTCGAGCGATGCAATGATCTCGGCTCTCTCGTCTTCAGGGATGATGGGTCGAAATTTTCCCTTATTTTTTCTGACACTAGTATTACTGTTAACTCCTACGATTAATACGTCTCCATGCGATTTAGCTTCCTTCAAAGTTCTTATGTGCCCAATATGTAAAAGATCGAAGCAGCCACATGTGAATACAATCTTCTTTTTTTTCTGCCTTAAGCAAGTCACAATCTGATTCAGTTCAATTTGGTATACAATTTTCGCCATTCACTTCACCTTTTCACTTATAGATGTAAAAGAGCTAAATCAAGAGAGTGTAATTGTGATATAAGTTCATCTTGGGTCACAATTGATGTTCCTACTTTTCCAACCTTTATCGCTGCAGCTACATTGCTGATTAATGCAGCTTCTACTATTGAAGTATTCGTGGATGTTGATAGAGCTAAAGCAGCAGTTACAGTATCACCTGCACCAGTTATATCATAGACGGCTCGTGCTAAGGCAGGTATATGAACATATTGTCCATCTTCTTTAAGCAGCGACAACCCATCTTTTCCAAGTGTAATTATTACAGTATCGCATTCAAACTCTGTTAAAAGCTTTGAAGCCATTCTACGTATACTTGTTTCATCCTTAACCTTCATCTTTAACACTTTACTTGCATTATTGATGTTCGTCTTGATTATTGAGACCCCTTTATAGTCAAGGAAATGCTTAATTTTTGGATCTACGATGATCTTTATCCCTTTTTCTTGTTTTAAGCTAAGCAACTCTTCGATGAGATTCTTTGTTATCAAGCCAATTCGTCTC
>JAUWWH010000154.1 GCA_030617005.1 Candidatus Bathyarchaeota archaeon
TATAAAATATTTTGTGTAGTGTTCAGGAAGACAGGTCCAATTGATATTTGCTACTTCATTGATGTCTTCTTCATCAAACTGTTTTACTGCAAAACTCTTCTTCATCTTGGATTACCTACCTACTTATTTTTGAAGGATAGGTAATATGGTGGCAGCATGAGGTACAACTAAAATCTTGCTTTTTTTTCCTTTCATTCTTAGGGCTGCACTTAATGCGGCGTTAACACTTTTAGCAGTATGCAATTTGAATACATTTGTGGTATAATAATCCGGTATGATAGAGACAAGTATTATTCTAACTTTCTCAAGAGCTTTCATAAAATAATACGCTTTATGTCCACCTAATACAAATTTTCTTTTGAGCTCTCTCTCAAGATTTTTTATCGTCTTATACTTTACCATCCATTCATAGAACACTTCATTACCATATCCTTGAGAGCACTCAGCTACTAAAATTATTATGCCATTATCTTTTACGATGTTGAGCACGGAGTCAACTCCTTTATAGGATTGGTATAAATCAACATCATAGGGGTGACCTCCTGGGCTAACAATAACTATGGACGCAGTTTCACCAACAGGCACTTTATAAATCTCATCGACAAGCTTTACTCCCTGAAGAAAAGTTTGATTCATATCTCCTGCAAAGGATTGAATTACTTCTTTCTGGGGATTTAAAACCACATTAACTACAAAATTAACCCCCGCAAGGTGAGCAGCTTCTTCCATGTCTTTATGAATTATGTTTCCATCAAGATTTCCTGTTCTAGCTTTTGGATTTAAAAGAAATTTATGGTTTTGTTGGATGGTTTTAATACCACTTATTGCTGGTAAGACACTTTTCCTTCCACCACCATATCCTGCAAAATAATGAAGATCAATATCACCTGTTAAGATTCGAAAATCTGCATTAGCAAAAAATTTATTAATATATACCTCGGTCCCAAAGCTGGTCTTTCCAATATAAACAAGATCCTTTGAGTTACAGTCATGTATCACAACATTGAATCTCTTTGAATATTCTTCACCAATTAAATCCTGCATTTTATCCAACCTTGATGAGTGCATACCACTACCAACAATAATTGTTATACTATCATCTTTAATGCCTAATTGATTCAATTTATTGACGAGACATGGTATAATAAGGTGACTAGGTGAAGGCCTTGTTTCATCATCGATCACAATGGCAACTTTATCTCCAGATTTTGCACTCTCTTCCAATTTCATTCCGCTAACAGGATTTTCAATTGAATTGCTGATTAATTCTGTAGGATTATCTACTCCTTTCACTTCTTTTCCATCTATTATATCTAAAAAATTCTCATCAGGCACCTTTGCTACGACTTCAGTATTATTATATGGAAGCCAAACTTCAACCATGGCAATTAACACCAAACATTTAGTAAAAGTATTAACAAGACTAATTTAAGCCTAATGTACTTAAGCGATTCTATCAATTCAAAAAAACTAGAAAATACTAGAATCGTTGTAAAACTTGAAATTCAACAATATTATTACTTAAAGAAATGTAGTCCGTGCATATTATGTGGTTATAGAAAAAACTGGATCTGAATTAATATTTTTATCATCTTAAAATATGCAACTTCGAGGGTATATTATGATGGCTAATAGCTTCAAAAAAGGAATGTGAATCTCTGTTTTGTATATCAAAAAGAAAATTACATATACGTAAAACGTTTAATATTCACTTGGATGTGATTTATCTTGGTTTGGCAGATAGAGAAGGAGAAATATAAAGCTGAAATATGTGAAATTCTTACTCGAATAAATGCCTTAAGATTTGGGACATTTACTTTGACTGGAGGAAAGTTTAGCCCATATTATGTTGATCTGAGAGTTATTCCTAGTTTTCCCGGAGCCTTCGAAAGGATTCAAAAATTTTATCAGGAACTGGCTCTGAATGATGTGAATGAAAGTAAATTCAAGCGGATAGCAGGAATACCTACAGCAGGCATCCCCTTTGCATCTGTCCTAGCATTTTTACTTCATAAACCCTTCATTTACATCCGTAAAAACGTTCAATCTCCTGGTCGAGAGAGGAGAGTTGAAGGTATTCTTCATCCGGGTGATTCTGTCCTCCTTATTGATGATCTTATTACTTCAGGAAAAAGTCTTCTAACCGCAGCGAAGGTTATACGATCAGAGGGAGGAATCGTTGAAGATGCCTTAATTCTTATTGATCGGGAAGAAGGGGGTAGAGAGGCGTTAGCTAGGGATGGCATCCATTTACACTATCTTATTAGTATAACTGATGTAGCTAAAACCTTACTCAGAATGGAAATTATTACAAAAGAACAAATGATGGACATTCAGAACCAGGTTAAAGAATCAAAATGAACTCCACTTCCTTGGTAATGAATATGATTATAGTATTTGGGGATATAATTCTGTAAAATTGAATCTTTATCAATTTTAGTCTTTATGAATGGATACTGGTTTGGACCAATTATAGAGGGGAACAATTGAGGTTCTTACTATCTGTATCAAGAAAAAAATTAACGACCTCGATCTAACCTCTCATGTAACTAAAACATAGACATAAACTAGATATATTTATCATGTTTTTATAGAAAAAAATGAAGTATAAGAATCTAAATTGTTTTAATACAGTTTGTAGATTTCTGTTTGGTTAATATAACGTTATTTTATTCATAGGATAGTAGATTCTCTTCCTCTAAGTTTATATGCAGCTTAGTCACAGCTTCGTAAACATCTTCCTCCTTCTTTGCTCCTGTACAGACAAGTTTACCACTAGCAAATAAAAGGATAACAACCTTTGGTTCAGCCATCCTATAGATCAAACCTGGAAACTGTTCAGGTTCATACATAGTACGGGGAAGGGCATAAACTGCCTTTTCAAGATCGATTTTTCCACCCACAGAGGCTGAAGCCACAATATTTTGAACAGTAATCTCGACTTTACCCACGATTATTATACCATTATCTTTTAACTCTTGAACGACTTTCTTTACAGCTTTATGGACTAGCCTTGCTGATTTAGCACCTGTACAAACCATCTTCCCAGAATGAAAGATCAATGTAGCTGTCTTCGGTTTCTTAAGTCTGAAGACCAGACCGGGAAATTGTTCTGGTTTATATTCAACACTTGGAAAGGCCTTTACAACTGAGTTAAGATCAATTGTCTGTTTAAGTGTAGCTGACGCTACCACATTTTCAACATTCACAGTTGCACTTACTTTAGGCAAATATTTCTATACTCCTAAAACATTTATTCTTGATTAAGGTTCTCCTTTATTAAGGATTCTTTACTCTTTAAATTAAATCCACTTATAATAAAAATTATAATAAGAATTCCAACCATTGAAGTTTTAACAATTAGATTATCAATGAATTTTATGTACTCTGCTAAGAAGACGGGGAGTTTTCCCACAACAACACCTATTACATTCTCTGGAGGAACGGGTTTCTGATCAGCAATTCGATTATTATCCCCTTTCGTTATGAAATTCACCTTACCCTCGATAATTTCGATATTTATAATTCGATGGACAATACGTTCAGGTTGAGTTGATCTTGGGTTATAGAAAACAATGATTTCACCAATTTCAATCGCACTTTTATTATCTATTCCTTGAAGAAGTAACATGTCTCCATCTTCTAGGGTTGGAAGCATACTTGTCAATTCAACTATTACTATCGGAGATTCAACCCCGATGATAAATCTTAGACTAAACAGGATACCCCTAGACACAGTGTATACTATAATAATAGTCATTAAAATCCTTGAAATATCTTTAATCTTAAGCGATATCATTCTTCTCGAAACCATCATGATGAGTTAATCCTGCTACTTCAAAACTACATCTACCCTTATTACTTTTTTCCCTTTTCGTATTGTGTTGTGAATTAAGGCACTTTTTTATCTATCTTCCATAATACTTTATCTGGGATTACATAGATTGATAAAAAGTGCTGATGTTTTCTCTATCCTTGCAAAACCTATCCGAAAGATAATAA
>JAUWWH010000100.1 GCA_030617005.1 Candidatus Bathyarchaeota archaeon
AAAAACATAGAGCAAAGTGGACTATTGACAATTGATTGTTCATGGAAAAGGGCTAAAGAAGTATTTTCCAAAAGATTTAGGGGAATACAGCGAAGACTGCCAATCTTACTTGCGGCAAATCCAGTAAATTACGGTCACGTTCAAAAGCTTAGTTCTGTAGAGGCTCTAGCTGCGGCTTTGTACATTGCAAATTTTAAGGAAAAAGCAAAAAGAATATTGAACCCTTTCAAGTGGGGTTGGGTCTTTATCGAGTTAAATAGAGAACCTCTTGAGGAATATGCAACAGTAAAAGATGTGGGGTGTATGAGGGACGTAGAAGAAGCTTATTTTCCATCTCTAAATCAATCGATAAATATCTAGTTCCTATGTAATTAGATCTTTAAAAACACTCATCATATAAAATTAAAAAAGATAACCCTTTTTTCAACGAATAAAACATGTAACAAGATTAAAGAGAGAAGTTACCTTGAGGTTTCCGAATAGAATTTACACAATTGAAGAATTCATGAGAGCAAGGAAAAGCATAGCGGAGGGACATATACACTGCTTAAGGGTTATTGGACAATCTACTTTTAAGAAAAAAGTTGAGGAAGTATTATCCCTTATAAAGAAAGCAGAATATTACAACTTCCTCCGGACATACATCCGAAAGATGTGTGAAATTGAAGGTATGAGTCAGCTTAGAGAAACAGAAGCAACAATTTGGCTGAACAAACATGTTATAAGCAATCCAATAGAAAGTGCACGGTTTATTATACAAAAAACCTATCAGATGAAAGCTTACTTAGATGGTGAAAAGTATTATCTAAAGGGTGAACTCCCCGCAATTAATGCAAGTATTACCTTTCTTCAAAAACTTGAAGAAAAACTGATTAATAAAAAGATGAAAACAAAATGTAAAGAATCAATAAAACAATGGACTGAAAATACAATCCTATAGATTACGTTCAACATAAAAAAATAACGCTTTTAATAAAAAAATCGTTACTTTTTATTAAAGTAGTCACTATTACTTATGAACTAAGTCTTAGCATTCATATGTCATGATGATTATTTAAAATAGCAGTTTGATCCAAATCATCCTTTTAAACCCATAAGGGTAAAGTACACTTTGAACACACTACAGATGTTAAACATTTTCTTTGAAAACGGTAAAGACTACACATCATCACTAACGTCAGAAGATGAACTCCTACTTGTTCACATAAGTGAATATATTAAGTTTGTAGAAAAATGTGTAAAAGAGGTGTGGGTACTTAGATTCCGGAGATAAACAAGCAACGAAGAGTCTTAATAAAGGCACTTGGAAGGTAATAAGCGGTTCGATTCGGGGTGTAAAGATGAACAGGGAAAAGAAAATCAAACCATGTTAAACATTGGGGAGGAATTACATCATGCCAAGGAAAATAAAGCTTCGGGTTTCTGCATATTCAGTGATATTACAGTTGTCGGTAAACTTCTCCAAAAAGAGAATGGAATAAAGAGGATAACAACAATTGATATAGATGGCTATAATGGGGTTGGAACTCAAGAAATTCTTTAGGGAGATCTCGTTTTAAAGATATTAACCCATAGAATAGGCATATTTCTTGGAACATGTTATGTTGAAGAACTGGTGGTATAAGTTTAGGTAGAGGACCTTCGATAAACATCCGCCCTCAAGAAGATACTTCAGGCAAGGCATACGTGTATATGTTTAAAGCGGTCGTTTCATGATTCATATAAATGTATAAACCAGAGTTTATTATTAGTCAGTTCGGTGTAGATGGTTATTATCAAGATCCGTTAGTTGGATTTATCTTTATCCACGAATACATACAAAGAAGTAGTGTGGGTGATACGTGATCTAGCAAATCGATATTCCAATGAGAATCTCTCAATCCTCGTTGGTGGATGAGATAATACCCGCAATTCTGTTAGATGTAGATCGGTAATGTTTGCAACAATCGCAGAAGCTTTACCAAAAAGATTCAATAGCATCATAGACTAGTATATGAAAACATATCACAAAAATGGGAATATCTTAAACGATGTTAAAAGAGTTGTACAAACAAATACAGAGATGATTTTTTCATTTTATGGAATTGATAATGATTCGAAAGATCTTCCTCTTAGATAAATTATAGTGTAATCTAAAAAAGAGGAAGAAGAATGAAAAACAGCTATAGATTAGTCCAATCTTATTTTCTCGCCCACTTGTCCCTTTCTCTTGATCTTTGTTAATGTTACTTGTAAAACACCATTCTTATAGTTCGCTTTACTAACCTTCGGATCGACTGTGGTTAGTAAATCTATCTCTTTGTAATATTTCCTCATCTCAGTATCCACAGAGATGATTAAACATTGCTCTGTACATGTTAGATCTATATCTTCCTTTTCGACACCGGGGACCTCAGCAATAATCCTAATGGTGGCATCGTCCTCGATGACATCGATAAGTGGCTCTCTCCCTTCCCTGTACTGTAGAGAGGGTTTATGGTAACCTGCTGGTGTAAGCTTTGTTGAATGTTTTACGTTACCGAATTCCCTTATTATATGTTTACCATCGGGTCCTATAGTTATTGAATATCCATAAACGAAAGGCCTCATCTTCCAGATTGTTCCCCCGTTTGGGAGTTTCCTTTTTCTAATAAGATCCTTAGACATGTTTTTTATCATTTCTTTGAACATCTCATCAAAGATCTTATCCATATCTTCGAAGCTTCTGAAGCCGATAAAAGGCGTTCGCCTCTGACTCCTCATTCTTCTTAACCAACGCTCAAAATCTTCGTCTCGGGTCATTTCTGGTTCTCCTTTCGTAATTTAAAGGGTTTTCCTATTGTTTTTCATGGAAGATGTCTCTAAAAAAATTTTCCCTATACAATGTAAAAAGAGCAGTAAACATGTATCTCCCGAGGGGTGACAAGGTAATTTTATGTTCAATTTTATAAAAAAATGAAGAAATGATATATAATGTTCGTTTCTCAGATCTAGGGGCCCCACATCAGATTTAAACGGTTACATTAAAACGTTCTATATTTTAGTAATCATATAGCTGGGAGTATTTAGTCTCTAAGTAGTTGAGGTAGGGGTGTATATTTATTCCTTCACCAGTAATCTTCTTTAGAAGATCTTGAGGATCGTATAGATTACCGTACTGATGAACATTTTTAATGAGCCATTGTTTTATATGTTGAAAGTTACCCTCGGAAATTTGAACTCTCCATAAGGGAACTTCTTTCTCCAGTATTGAAAGAATCTGTCCACTGTAAATATTACCAAGTGCGTAAGTCGGGAAGTAACCATAGATAGCGCTGGCCCAATGTGTATCTTGCATAACACCTTCAGAATTATTCTCAATCTTTACTCCGAGATACTCCTCATATTTCCTGTTCCAAATCTCAGGAAGCTCTTCAACTTCAATTCTCCCTGCAATTAAATCTTGCTCAATCTCGAATCGAATGATTATATGAAGGCAGTAAGTGACCTCATCTGCCGCGACACGAATCTTAGATGGTTGAACCATATTCACTGCGTGTACAAAATCATTCAACTTAACGTGGGAGAAGTTGTCTTTAGTCATTTCTCTCAGCGTAGGATAAAAGTAAGTCCAGAACTCGGTTGATCGACCTATAATATTCTCTACTAAGCGGGATTGGAACTCATGGAATCCCAGTGAACAAGATTCTCCGATGGGTTGATATATCCACTTAGGGGAGAGATTTTGTTCGTAGAGGGCATGCCCTACCTCATGGAGCGTTGAAAAGAGTGCTGAGGTGAAGTTATCTTCATAATAGTGTGTTGTGATACGTACATCATCGTAATATCCTGTAGTGAAGGGGTGTTCAGTCTCATCAATCCTACCTCCGGCTTTCTCAGAAGTCACATCATACTCCAAAAACTTCGCTAGTAAGAGGGAAATTCTTCGTTGAATCCCTATTGGAATCTTACATCGGAGAATAGAAACGTCTGGCTGTTTCGATGATGATAAGCATTTATGAAGAATTGGAATTAGTCCTCGTTTGAGATTATTGAAAACGTTTGAGAGTATCGCTGAGGTTACTCCAGGTTCAAAAATATCTATGAGGGCATCATAAGGTTTATGAACTCCCTTGACGTCCATCAGGATTTCTGCAGCTCTCTTTTTCAGTTCAACGAGTTTTTCTAGCTCAGGTTTGAAAAGAGAGAAATTGTTTAATGTTTTAGCTTTCTTCCATACATCAATAGTAATAGCTCGTTGTCTCTCAGTTTCTACAACGAGGTTTTCAGGTAGCTTAGTCTGTTCATTGTAGTTTTTTCTTATCAGATAAACATTTCTTCTTCGAATGGTGTCAAAAGTTACAAAATCTGGATGAGTTTCTATCTTATTCAGTAAGTTTCCAATTTTGGAATTGGTGATCATCTTGTGTCCAATTCCACTTAATAAAGCCAACTGCTTACTTCTTAGAGTAATCCCTTTAGGTGGCATTTTCGTTTCCATATCCCAATTTATAATACTTACTGCGGACTGAAGAATTGGAATTTCTTTGACTGTTTCCATTAGTTTATCATAATTGAGATCTGAGGTTCCTATTGTTTTTACCATGTTAACTCCCTTAAACTAAGTACTTTAATTAAATAATATATGATTTATTGCTTACAGTATTTATTTCTGGGAGTAATAAAGGGTAATGAAGATTGTATCTAAAGCTGAAGGTGAGAAGCGGATTCTTTATTTTCTTGATTAACTTTGCACACTTCAAGCGGAATAGCAGAATTATTGAGAAAAAAGGAGAGTTAACTAAACACTCTAAATATGTAGAGAAGATAGGGAAAAAGAGATACTGTTGGAGGTTTAGCTGTAGATGGGGATACCACGGTTTCTGATTTTTTTGAAGTTATCAATAAGCATTATTGTTATTGGACCGGGTTCTCCCGAACCTATCACTTTACCATCAACATTAACTAAAGGCGCTATCTCAGCAGCCGTACCAGTAAAGAATGCTTCATCTGCATTGTAAAGTTCATGAACCGTA
>JAUWWH010000094.1 GCA_030617005.1 Candidatus Bathyarchaeota archaeon
AAAGTTCCTATGAACTGTTTATCCTTTAATATTTACTCCTATAGTTCTTATTTTAAGATCTCAATCAACTTAAAACGTTAACCTATTTTCCTAAAAACTATCGCATCATATCTTTTTTTTAAGTTCACTAGATTAATAAAAATAAAGAGATGTTAATAGAATTTTTTAAACTCAGAAAATGTAGAAATTTATCAAAATAGTATTAATGACAAATAATTAAATAAAAAAAGCAAACAAAAAAATTATCAAGTTCTATCCTTGGGGCAAAAGAACAATTGACTGGAAGATTACTAAAAAGATTAGGAGCTTCATCGCAACGAGACATCAGCGTACCCGTTTAAGATGTAGCAGTTCTTGGTGGTGTAATTATTTTTTCAGTAAAGGTACGTTAAGTATAGAAGACCCTAATCCAAAAATTTTGCTAACTGAGAAAAAATAAACAGTTAAGAAACAGAATCTTCTTTTCTTTAATAATCTCTTTTTTTATTACGTTAAAGAAGCCGATACACTACCACAAATTCGTCCTCATGAGTTAACTAGAAGCTATACTTTCTCTTTCGCAAAGTCTGAGGTTGAGGGCTTCCATAGCTCCATATTCTTCTTCTTTAAATCAATTCTCTTCCACTGTAAAAATCTATAAACACTCTTATGAATACCCCCGCGAATTAAAAGTTCAATTGCAGATTTAGCGATCTCAAAGGACTCCAACTCACCAATAATTGAAACAGTATGTCCATAAATAGAGATATTTGCTTCAGTGTACTCTTCAATAACTTTTCTCGTTTTACCATTTTTCCCGATTATTCTCCCTTTAATTCTTTGAATATCTGCTTGTGACTTCCCTAGATAATCACGAAGATCAAGGATACCAAAACAGATCTCTTCATCAAAGAGCCTGAAGGCATTTTCAGAAGAAAAACCTCGCCCAATAGCTAATACGATATCCCGTACTCTAAAAAGTCCACTAGGATCAGATTCACTTGTGGCCCTAGTCAACGCTACATCTCCAGCATCACTATTTATGTCTATCTTTACATCAAATCTTTTTTCAATTTTCCTCTTGACTCTACCATTTGAACCAACAAGAACACCTATACGTTTAAGAGGTATCTTCACATGCATCTTTAATCACTTACCTTTTGTAACCCATTTGTAAAGTTTTTTCGTCTCTTTAACTTGTATACCTGTCCTCTTAAAGAAACGGTTTAAGTTATTTAAATCCCTCAACAAAAACTCTTCAGCTTTTGGATGATCAACGAGAACCGCTTGAGACATATCAAAGATGATAGGTACACCATCCTTATTCATGATATTATATTCACTCAAATCTCCATGAACCAATCCTGCTTTCTGGTAGAGAATCTTAACATTACGAACTAGTTCTTTATACATTCTCCTTGCTGTAGTGAGATTTTTTGGAGGTTTATCCTTTAAAGTCGGTACAGGTATATCCCCTTCACCAATAAATTCCATTATCAACACATTCTTTTTAACATGAATGGGCTTCGGAACATAAATCCCAGCAGCATATGCCCTTTGAAGATTCTTGAACTCTTTTTGAGCCCATGCATAGACTAAAGAACGTTTACTCCTCTTAATATGCTTAAAGCGAGGATCACCTTGAATATATGGAAGCATTCTCTTAAACTCTATAGCTACAGTTAAGTAGATTTTTAACACAACAACTGTACCTTCAGAATCAACACCACGATATATTCTAGATTCCTTCCCTGACTTGAGAACTCCAAATATCTGTTCAACTATACCAAGATTGAGTAGAGTATAAAGAATCATAAGGGTTGATTTATCAAAAACTTCTTCAAAAACAGCTCGATCAGATGTGCGGTCTTTAATAAGAAGTCGATCTCTTTTCTCAACTAGTTTAAGTTTATGATCAAGCCTCTTCCGCTTCCTTTCATCAAGCTCATTATTATAATTATATTTAGTCATCGAATTCTAATAACCTCAATATTTCATTAAAATATTCATATTAGTCGATTTTAGAAAAATGTAGTTGATAACATTTAGTTATGATACTGAAGTACTACAGATTAAAATTATCTCTACATTTAATACATACTATTTAAGTTTAAGTATACCGCTATATGATGAAACATCGTGCATCTGATTGCAAATCCTAAATAATAACCAAAACCATACTAATTCATCCTACCCCAATTCTTTCTCTTAACAAGACCTATGATCCTATTCAAACTCATATTTTCATACATAGATTAAATAAAAAAAATCTCCTAAGTTTCAATAATCATAAACTAAGGGTATTCATCACCGTATTATCTGAACATGAGGGATCCCTGCGATATTGATAATCGCGTTTGGATGGACTAAACCATGCCTTAAAGCTCCATTGACAATTTGTTTTCCAACTAAATTAATAATCGTGCCCATCTTCAGCATCTCCATAGCTTCATCAAGAAATACAAGTGATCCACCATAGAAATCCTTTCTAACATTAAATTTTATCTTTCCATACACTAAAGATTTACCTAACAATTCAGCATCACAAGCAGCAATTATAATATGTCTTCCTTGTTTTATTGTATTTATACAGATCTCCATTACAAATCCTGTCTCCTGATATTTTTTGTGAATGAATCAACTTTATATTAACAATCATATACTTCTTAAAGACGAAGTAGCACCGCAAGCATCACAAACCAGATGATAAAATCGTCCCTTCTTAACAATGGAGGTATCAGGTTGATGACAAATAGGACAAAAAACGTATTCCTGTATATATCTATCTAAAAGCTTTTGAAAAACTCGATAATTAAAATTCCCCTGAAAACTTGCTTTTGCACCATCGATACTCCCTGATGTAGCTAATTCTCCAACTAAAAATTTTAAAAAATGATTCTTATCCCTATTTAAACGGTTACAAATATCAGAAAAATTGTGTAAAATGGTACGATTTCCTGAAATTGAACTTGATAGTTCAGGTAATTCGAATCGTTCCCTCTTCTCAGCTTTAGGAGGAAGCTGCGATAGAGCTTTTTCTAACAATTTTTTATACTATTCCTCAGACATTTAACGTTCGTTCTCCAAATCGGCATTTACTAATGACGATCAAGATTTAATAAGTTTAGGGCATCTTATAAACAAATAGTGTACTCATTGTTCTTGAAATTTTTAATTTAAATTCTTATCATTCTCAATCGTTTATATACGGTTTCGTTATAATTTCATAGATTTCCATTTGCGTGAAGTGTTTTGTATTAGCCGGTTTTACTAATGTTGCAGTATCAGCTCCTCTACCAGTTCCAGCCATCGCTATAACTTCTTGGTTCACAGGAATAACCGAGGCATCTGCCGCTATTAAAACAATCTCAACAGTCACACCTTTAACCTCTCAGAGAACAGTCGAAGTGTCGAACCAACAATACTCACTACAAGTAGCATACTCAGCATATAGGAAAACATTGTTAGTATCATCTTCATTGTTTCATCATTCGATCGCTCAAGTGGTCGCGGACGATGAGATAATCCTAAACCAACACCCTCCTCCTGTAAGCGCATCTCTTCCAGTAATAATCTTAATTCTCATCTCCTCAAGCTTCTTTCGATTCTCCTTACTCAAAAGTTGAACCTCGGGAGAGTAATGTCCTGTCAGATGAGTCACCACAACGAGATTGATTTCAGTATCATTGAAAACCTCAACTGCCATAACACCCGTATTACTCCTAGTAGAAATAACAATAACATCTTTACGTCTCTTTCAATCGCTTTTTCTTTACGATATTAAGAAGATAATCAGTATTCTGGGCACTAGATTTCTCAAAGCAGTATCTTCTATCTTCAATAATCATTCTAATCACACATCCTAATAGTTATTTACTTTTAATCCACATATTGAGACCTAGTAATGATTTAGTAGAGATAAGTATAACAGAGATTTTAAACTTAAAAAGAGTTCAAAATATTCTTTTATGTTATCTTTTTTAAAAAAAAGCTTTTAAGTTTCTCTTTTCTAATCCGTTAGCATTAATATGACTCTCAAATGTTAGTATGTACCATGAAAAAGGAGCTAAATAAGTCATGTTAAAACGCAATCTATATCTTATGTTATTCATAGTCATTGCGATATGCTTATCCTCCACAGTTAATGTAGTCGGGTCATCCAAGGTTTCCATACAAGATGAAAATATTTCCGTAACCATAAAGATCAACAATATAAATATCATTGATGCTCAAGAAGAGTCAACCGCTCTCATGATTAATAGCAAAGAAGAGATGCATATCTTTCTTGAATGGAACAACACGTATTCCTCAGATATTAAAGTATCTCGCTTCGAGATTGAATTTACATATCTTGACTTTGTCGTCTATTCATTACCCTATGGACTTAACATCTTAACCCAACCTTACGCAACATCGAATTATACCATATTTCAGAACCTTGAACCCTATCTGCAACAAGCAGGTGTTCAACTACTTGAAGGCGCCTATAGGATTATCTGCAAGTTATCGTATGAAATCTTAGAAGAAACTGTCTCAACACACGAAGTAAGCGTTTCACTTTATATAAAAATAAGCGGTAGCCTCCTAACTTCAATAGTCGGTGTTGCTGCTACAGCCGGTACAGTTATAACCGGTTTAACTGTTTTAGGCGCAGTACGAGAAGTTTCCAAAACAATAGAAATAGCAAAGATCATAAACACCGTAATTAATCCAAAAACTTTAGTTGATCTTGGTTCACTTCCAAAAGGTTTAGATTTCTTGAAACCTGCAGATGTCCCGAAGCAAGCTATAAGTAGGATGTATGATGCAGCTGCAAAACATTGGGGTGGAAAAAAGTGTCCACAGTGCAAAGCAAAATGGCCACGAAATGCCATTGCTTGTGAAAAATGTGGAATAACATTAGAAGCAGCTAAGAAACTTTTCAGTGAGACAGTTGTTAAATTAACAGAAAAGGCTAAGACTCCTATATATAAGACTGTAGGTGGAATTAGCATAAAAGTCCTCGCCCGGGCTTTAGGTGTCGATACTATGATAGTTAATGCAGTATTGAAGACTATGTTAGATTCAGGCTTAGCTAAAGCTCGTGTGTCACGTAGATTTATCATAAATAAGTTTATTGTTAATGGCTCAAAAATTGTTATCTCAGCAATAATATTCCTACAAATTTCAG
>JAUWWH010000046.1 GCA_030617005.1 Candidatus Bathyarchaeota archaeon
GAGCTTTTATGTAAGCCCCAGCAAAACTATAGTCCATGCAACAGACTTCACCTGTTGAGGTCATTTCCACTCCTAAAATTGGATCAGCTCCTTTTAATCTCATAAAAGAGAATGTGGGTGCTTTAACCGCAACGTGAACGATTGATGGACGTTTTAGACAGTTAAGTTCTTTTAATGTTTTACCTAACATAACCTTGGCTCCTAACCATATCAGCGGTATTCCCATGGCCTTACTTGTGTATGGCATACTTCTGCTAGCCCTGAGGTTACACTCGATGATATAAACGATTCCATCCTTTACAAGGAATTGAACGTTGAGGGGACCTTTGATGTTTAGGGCTATGGCTATTTGGTTAGTATACTTATTTATCCTTGAAATAACCTCTTCGCTCAATGTTTGAGGTGGAATTACTGTTGACGCGTCTCCACTATGAGTACCAGCTAACTCAATATGTTCAATCACAGAACCTATAAGTATGTCTTTACCATCACTTATGGCATCGACTTCAACTTCCTTCGCATTTAGCATAAATTTACTGACCACTATGGGATAATTAGGTGAAACACTTGTGGCTAAATTTAGATAATTAACGAGTTCCTCCTCATCTTTAGCAACACGCATAGCGGCTCCAGATAAGACGTATGATGGACGAACTAAAATTGGGTACCCTTTTCTTCTTCCGAATTCTTTTAAATCCTCAAGTTTCGTCAAACTGCTCCATGCTGGTTGAGGAATATTTAGCCGATCAAGAAGAGCACTAAATTTAGAGCGATCTTCTGCCATATCTATACTCCTTGCTGAAGTACCTAGAAGATGAACACCGTGTGCATCCAAGGCTAGAGCTAGATTATTTGAAGTCTGTCCTCCAACACTAACTACTACGCCCAGTGGATCCTCTTTTTCAACAATGTCCAAGATCCTTTCTATAGATAACTCCTCAAAATAGAGTTTATCTGACATGTCGTAATCTGTAGAAACTGTTTCAGGATTATTATTGACCACAATTACCTCATCAATTCCTTCTTCCTTCATAGCCCATGCTGTGTGCATTGTGCAGTAGTCGAACTCAATGCTACTTCCTATACGGATACATCCTGCTCCAAGAACGATGATTTTACTCTTACCGCTCTTATAATCGACATCATCTTCATTATCTCCATAGGTTGCATAACAATAATTCGTCTTGGCTGCCCATTCAGCGGCCATTGTATCGACAATTTTGAAACTTGGCACAATCCCATTCTTTTTTCTAAAATTTCTCACAGTTAACTCATCTGTCTTTAAATATTTAGCAAGTTGTTTATCTGAAAAACCAAGTTTCTTCGCTTTACTGATATTCTCGATTAGAAAAGTTTCATCCATATTAAAGGTAAGTTGTTTGAGTTTTTTTTCCATTTCTATAATATTTCTAAACTTGTAGAGAAACCACTTGTCGATACCTGATACACGGTAAATCTCGTTTAAAGAAATTCCATACTTAATCGCTTTAGCTACTTTGAAGATTCTCTCATCCGTTGGATATTGAAGTTCCTTTAATAATTGACTGACAGATTCGGATTCGTCATCTTCAAGGTTTCCAACTAACCCTATCTTTCCCACATCAAGTTCTCTTATTGCTTTCTGAAAAGCTTCTTCAAAACTTCGAGCGATGGACATAACTTCTCCAACAGCTTTCATCATAGGTCCTAACTGTCGATCTACAGGTTCGGGAAATTTCTGAAAATCCCATCTGGGTATTTTTACAACAATATAATCTAGGGCAGGTTCAAAACAAGAGGTGGTGACACCTGTTACCTTATTTGTCAATTCAGGGAGTGTATACCCAATTGCCAATTTTGCTGCAATATAAGCAAGGGGATATCCAGTAGCCTTAGAGGCTAAAGCACTTGATCTTGACAATCTAGGATTAACTTCAATTACAGCATACCTCTTACTGAGGGGATCTAAAGCAAACTGAATATTACACTCACCAGCTATTCCAACACTTCTGATAACACGAATGGACGCATCTCTCAGCATCTGGTACTCTTCATTAGTCAGAGTCTGTGTTGGAGCGACAACGATACTATCCCCCGTATGTATTCCCATTGGATCAAGATTTTCTAAACCAGCGATAATTATCGTATTGTCTGCATAATCCCTCATAACTTCAAACTCTAACTCTTTCCAATTTCCTAAATATTGTTCTACTAATACTTGACGTCCGAAACTCCACTCTAACGCACGCTTAACAATGTCTCTCAGTTGATCTGGAGTGTAAGCAATCCCTGAACCTCCTCCCCCAAGCATGTATGCTGTTCGAACGATGACTGGATACCCAATATCCTTGGCGATCTATAAGGCTTCATCAGAACTGAAAGCTGCATTACTTAGAGGAATGGGGACTTTAGCTTCTTCCATCGCTTCTTTGAATAGAAGGCGATCTTCTGTTATGTCAATGGTTTTTATAGAGGTTCCGAGAACTTGAACCCTATACCTTCGATACACACCTCTTTGGTTCAATTGAACTCCAACATTAAGAGCTGTCTGACCTCCAAAACCGAGTAGAATTCCATCAGGATGTTCCTTTTGAATTATCTTTTCGACAACCTCTGGGATACATGGCTCAAGGTAAATCTTATCAGCCATTCTCATACTCGTTTGAATGGTTGCTACATTGGGATTTACAAGAATAGTTTCTATTCCTTCTTCCCGTAAAGCTTTAAGACATTGAGACCCACTATAATCAAACTCAGCAGCTTGAGCGATGACAATTCCACCACTACCAATGATAAGAACTTTCTTAATATCTTTATACTTAGGCATATTTCTCCAACTCTACATAAATTGTACCATAGAAAAATCTTATCTCGACTAAAATATTGAGGACCTCTGAATCAAATATTTCACCACACGTACAACCTGAAAAATATTGACGTGCTCTTTTTTTATTTGATCTCTTGGTCTCAAAGAACTCTTCACGAACCTGAATTGCTTCTTTGATATAAATCTTATGTGGTTTAGTGTTTCCACACTTATGACACTTTCAAAGAGAAATATTAAAAACAAAGCTTATACATTATCTGGTTGAGCGTGTCGAAATGTCAAACCAAGTCGTTGCATATGTGTTGATCGTTACCGATGTTGGGAAAGAGCATGAAGTTGTACAACAGTTATTGGAAATCGAAGGCATAACCCTAGCCCAAACAGTCTATGGCGAATTTGACGCGATTTGTAAACTCGAATGTAACACTCTAACAACTTTAGATCTCTCAATCACAAAAGTTCGGAAAATCCAGAGTATCATAAGGACTATGACCTTAATCGCTGGTTAAACCTCCTCTCATTCTTTTTCGTCAAGAATCATTGAGATACACCTTTTTTATAATTAACTCTTCATGTTAAGAGCTAACATAGGCGTTATTTCAAGATCCACTTATCAACAAATAAAGTCATGAGGTTATTTTAAAAAGACTGTTTCCATTTCACTTACTCTACCTTTTTCATCAAGTTGGAGATCATTCACACTTAACAATTAACGTATTTATTTTCAATTTCCCTTTTTTAGCATTTTTTCTAATTAGACTGTGATGACTAAGTAAATGAGAACGGCGATAGACGCGCCAAATATTGTTGAAATAAGATTGACCATGTTATTATCCATAACTTTATTTCCACCCACGTGTAGCGTTGGTTGTTGGCAATGATTATTTTTCTCTGTATCTTTTCCACAAACAGAGCATTTAAAGGTTGCTTGAACGGTTGCACCGAGATAACTATCAAATGTGCACCCTAGAAAACCAGCACCAATACTTACAAGGATACTTAATATTGATGGATTTGTGAAACCTACACCCCAAGATACTGACGCAATGAGTAAACCACCAAATAAGCCAGCAGCTTCTCCTAAAAGTGTTATCCCTCCGGATGTTCCAGCCTTTACTCGATTACTTAAGTTAGTGATTAACCTCGGTTCGTAACGACTTAGAAGGCCTATTTCAGTTGCTAGAGTATCTGCTATTGACGTACTTATTGCTCCTAAAAAACCAGCCATAAGAGCTTTAGATGAGGGTATCAAACCATAAGCAATAGCGAAAACTGAAGCTACAACACTGTTAGCTAACACATTCTGCCAGCTTCTCGCACCATTCTTCCCTTCTGTCATTCCCATTTTTCTCTTTTCTGCATATTTATATTTGGTAAATATTCCAGCAATAGAAAGGAACGTTAGGAGGATGACGAAGAATTCCCAACCTCCGAAAATGATAATTATTAACCCAACAGATTCTGCAGCGATTACACCCAATAAATCTATGATCCCTAGTTTGTATGTGGTTATTCCGATTATAGTTACTACTACTCCGCTGAATAGTATATGCATTGAATTTGTGATCATCGAAAGGCTTCCATTTGGATATACTTCTTAAATTTGCATTACCATTAGCTTCTTTATTTTTAACTTTATTGTTCGATATATTTATACATCGAAAAATATAATAGATTATTCATTCTTCATTGAACATATCTTTTAATGACTCCTTTATCGAATGTGAACCAGTCACTTTTAAAAAACTGTGCTTATTACTAATCTTGATAACAATTACACTGATTTCAAGGTCAAGAAACCTTATCTTTATAGGGGTTAAATTAAACTCAATAAATGATGTTGTGTGCCGACATGACTAATAAAAACTTTCGTCGGTGGATCGCAAAAACAAAAAAAGAACGTGGTTCTAACATCATTTTAGCTCTAGATTATACAATTCCCAATCCACGTGAACTTCTACTCCAGAGTAAAAAAACAATAGAAACCCTCTCTCCACACATTTGCGGAGTGAAATTCAATCGACATTTGGTGCTACCTTTAGGATTATATTCCGGAGTCAAAGAATTACTTGATCTCACTCGAACATTAGGATTACCCTCCATAATGGATTGTAAGATAAATGATATCGGTTCTACAAATCGTATGATCGCTCATCATTATTATACTGCTGGTTTTGATGCGGTGACAGCAAACCCTTTTATTGGCTGGGAAGACGGTTTAAACCAAGTTTTTAAAATATCTAATGAACTCAATAAGGGGGTTATCCTACTTGTATACATGAGCCATAAGGGTGCAGTAGAAGGGTATGCTCAGAGAGTAAAGAATCCGAATACAAATAAGGTGTATTTCCAGTATCAAATTTTTGCCGAGAAGGCTTTGAAATGGGATGCTGACGGCGTCGTAGTTGGAGCGACTTATCCTCAAAAAATATTTGAGATAAATAAGATCCTGAATGGAAAAATACCGATCTATTCTCCTGGAATTGGTGTTCAGGGGGGAAACATTGAATTGGTTGCTAAGAGTAGGTCTGACTATTTCATTATAGGACGTTCAATTCTATATGCTAAAGATCCGATACAATCTGTGAGAAAATTTAATGAAATCATAAATACATCTTAAAGAGATTAATCGTCTAAAAAGTGATCAATTTATAGGTTATTTTTTCAACTATTTTCCTTCTAGGAGAAATCCTTTATATATTTTATCTTTATATATTTTATAGTCATTAAATATAGTTGATTATTATGGGTAAGGTTAAAGTTGCAATAATTGGAGTTGGGAACTGTTCATCAGCCCTAATACAAGGGGTACATTATTATAAGAATGCAAGCATGGATGAGTTTGTTCCAGGGCTTTTACACGCTGATTTCGGAGATTATCATGTAAAAGATATAAAGTTCGTTGCTGCTTTCGACATAGACTCAAGAAAAGTAGGCACTGATCTCAGCAATGCTATTTATAGTAAACCAAATAATACGAAAACATTTTATAAAGTCCCTAATCTCAATGTAGACGTTTATAAGGGACCTCCTCTAGATGGTGTCGGAAAATATGTAAAAGATGTGATTAAAATCGATCCTAATCAAAAACCTGTTGACGTTGCAAGAGTTCTTAATGATAGTGGGGCCGAAGTAGTTGTTAATTACTTACCCGTTGGGAGTGATAAAGCCACACAATGGTATGCTCAGCAAGCTATCGATGCAGGATGTGCCTTTGTAAATTGTATACCCTCCTTTATTGCCTCTGAACCCAAATGGCAGAAGAAGTTCGAGGAGGCTAAGCTTCCAGTCGCTGGTGATGATGTTATGAGTCAGGTAGGAGCTACAGTTGTACACAAGACACTTATCAAGCTTCTTGTTGACAGAGGAGCTGTCATTGACGAGAGCTATCAACTGAATATAGGTGGGGACACCGATTTCCAAAACATGATTGATGAGGACCGGTTAGCTTCAAAGAGAAAAAGTAAAACAAGTGCCGTACAATCTTTAGTTCCATATAAGGTACCTTTACATATAGGGCCAAGCGACTTTGTACCATTCCTCGAGAATACAAAAATTATGTATGTTTGGATTAAAGGAAGATATTTTGGTAATACACCGTTTAAGATAGATGTGAAGTTAGAAGTTTTGGATTCCCCAAACAGTGGAGGAATCGTTATCGATGCTATAAGAGCTACAAAACTAGGTCTTGATCGAGGAATAAGTGGACCACTTATTAGTATCTCTGCTTACGCTTTCAAGCATCCTCCTCGCCAACAACCATACGAAGTTGCTAAACAATGGGTTGAAATGTTTATCGAAGGTAAAAGAGATAGGTAAAATCATCTGTTCTCTATTATCCAGAGTTCCTTCTTTAACATATCTCTAACCGCAGCCCTTATGGCTGCACTTCTACTTGGATACATACCCGATCTCGATAACTCATCCAAACCATCGATCAAAGCTTCTGGTAGTTTAACAGTAACAAGTTTCATAAATTCACCATTAAAAATACTGATGTAATCTTATTCAATTTCTTACTTGGGTAATACGTTTTAAATACGATAAAATACTTAAAGTTTTTGATAATGATTAATCACAAGTTAATCTAATGTACAGCATAGACCTTATCAATATGATCATTTATGAATATAAA
>JAUWWH010000084.1 GCA_030617005.1 Candidatus Bathyarchaeota archaeon
AAAACTTTATTTATATTTAAAGTAAAAGAAAGAATGTATAAAATCAGGAAAAACCCATTAATCCATCTTTGTCATAGATTTTTTTCAAGAGCTCTCGAATGTAACCTGAATAGGGTCTAACTTGAATCAAGAATGTTTGTTATGAATTCTTTTATATAACTAGTGTTAATCGGTTATAGCTGTTTTTACTGATGAAATATTAGTAAAGAATTCAGAATTACCCTCCAATTGAGATCAGAGATGTCCTAAGGGTAATAGAAGGCAGTAACCTTCTCTTCTTAACAATAGAAAGTATGTAATGAACGATGAGATGTGTAAGAAGAAGTCGGGTTAGCTATCTGTAATTAGAGGGACACTAGCTAATTTACGAAAATACATTTCGTTCCATGCTTTTTCATGAAGAAAATAAAATATCATTTTTAGGGAAACGTCTCCTATTCCAATACTCGTCATTAAATCTAATCGACCCGTTAAAGAATAAGCTAAAAACATGGTGGTCGATGTCGCAATTATTCTCCAACTTATAGCCTTCAACACGCTTTTTTTATCATTTTGGTTCATAATACCACATTACGAAAGTGATTCAATAGTATAATATATCCGCAAAGACGTATAATAACCCAAATCTAACAACGGTTTCAATTCGATTGTACATCACTAAATAAACACAAGTATACAAGAGGATACATTGTTTTTTCCTTGCTAAAAATATGATAATGTTTAACAACTAGCTCAAACAAATATTGAATACCAATTGCTTTAAAGCAAGGAAACAATTATAAAAATAACTCGAGAAATAACTCTTAACTTAGTTATCGTAAACTTTCTTCAATCTTTCTGGATGTAATATGTACAAAAGAAATTATTTGTGTTAATGACCTTATTTATCAAAACGCATTTATCTATTGATTATGAGCTTCATAAAACAATTCGTTGGTAAAAAAAATCGATACAGAAGCTTTTAAGGAGTTCCTCAAAAGAAGAATTAGGAAGCAATTGAAAATGAAAGAAAACGTAGTGATAAGACATCTTGAAAATTATTTTCGGAAAAAGGGATTTGAACTCCACAGAAGTTGGATACTAGATAAAAAGGGAGAGATCCGTAGAGCAACCCGAGGGGTGGGAACCGATTTAATTGCTAAACGTTCAGAGGAATTATGGTTAGTAGAAGCAAAAGGAGAACGAAAAAGAAAAGCAAGTTATTATGTTTCAATTGATGTCGCATTCGGTCAACTAATGTCCAGAATAAAAATTTTTGATCATGATGAAAATATACATTATGCGATTTCAATTCCATATCCTCTAGGATATTACGAAGCTCCTTTGAGGAGATTTGCCGAATCACAAGCTATGTCCATACTAAAAATACACCTTTTTCTCGTTCATGAAAATGGAGAAGTAAACTATAAAAACCCAAATCAATTCATTGCTTTCTTAAAACAATTATAATTTGCCGATTAAATCCCCATAAGCTAAAGTATGAGTGTTTAAGCAGTAACAAAAGTAATTCAATAATATTTGAACGACTTCGTAATAGTTAGTATAAACTAACGATTGATTACTAGCAGTAGATAGCTGGGTCGTGGAAAAAAGCTAGCAATAATTTCTAAAAGTCTAAAAAACGATGTTACGATAAGGCTTTGAGTGTAGCTTTATCCATTTATTTTCTTCAATCTCATATGAGTTTTATAATGTGGTTCTTTGGTAAGAATGAATCCAATTAAGAAGATGTAAAAGAGTTACTTAACAGAAAGGTTGAGGAAGGAATTCAATTTTTTGACATAATTTATGTGTTGACTATACAGTTTTTATTGTGGGGTTTTTGGTTCCTTAATGAACTTCGCAGTCAATAATACACAAATGATCAGACCAGCTGTCAGTATGTACTAGGGGTATTTCGGGTTTAAATAATAGATGAAGCCTCCGCTGAGTGAACCTACTGTAGCAGGTATGAACAGCAGCAATGTTCCCATGGGCAATCCCCCTGTGGTGACCGCCACGCCTTGTCCCAGAATGGATAATACTCGACCTCGTCTCTCAGTCGGAATGTAGTTGGCCATTAACGTGGAGTAGGCTGGCCAAGTTACTGTGTTATAAATGGCTAGAAGCAGCAAAACGATGAGTAGATGAGTAAAGGACTCGCAGAAGATAAATAAGCCAGCTGCGATAGGTGCGAGCGGGGTGGTGGATAGAATCATCTTTCGGGGTCCATAACGGTCTATCAAGTACCCCATTGGAATGGATATTGCTATGCGAAAAGCTCCCACCAAAAGCATTAGAGTGCCCCATTCTGATGCTCTGAGTCCAATTATCTGATTTGCGTAGACGACCCAGAAGGGAGCAGCTATACTCACGAGTAATGTCGTTACAACCTCGATGACTGCAACTGAACGCAGTGTGCTGGGAAGCCACTTTAATGTCTCCCAGACGCTCCTATACGACTCTTTCAACAAAAGTGGCAGATTATCTATTGAAATGTCTGATATATCACTACTCAAGGTTTCTTTGAGGAATTTAGTACGCACAATCGCCACAACTATTCCAAGGACAAAGCTTATGCTGTATGAGATTCGCATTGCGGGGAGTATTTCTCCGCCGTATACATTATCGATTAGATGACCCCCAACATATGGCATGATGATTCCAACAGCCCCAGGAATAGCCATGGTGGTTGCGAATCCGATTCCTCGCTGTCCAGGAGGAAGACTATCAGCCATTATGGCATTCATAGCTGGCACATAGAATGTGACAAGGCCCTGGATGAATTGTCCAAGCGCTAATACCTCCCATCTCCATGCGACTGCGGAGAATAGTATTGAAAAGGCATACAAGAATGTAGATAAACCTACTAGCCTAACTCTCCCCCTTCGATCTGCCACGTATCCTCCAACTGGATAAAGAATTAGTCCAGCCATACCACCGATCGCTGTGATAAGTCCAATCTCTGTAGCTGATCCACCTAATGCGAGAACGAAGAGTGAGAAGTAAGGCCACGCAATCGATTGTGATATACTCCAAACTGTGCGACATACTGTTAGCACCAGAATGTTTCCTTTCATGAAGCTGAAGTCGAATTTCACCTGACGTATTCTCTCCTGTTTTTAAGGCAAGAAACATTGCATCGTTCTTTACTTAAACATTTGTTTTAAATTAGCTATGCGGTCAATTTGTGCAGTCAATACACGCGTTATCAGTCTTCCAAAGTTTACAAATAATAATTAACAAAAGGATATCTACTAGCTTAGCTAAACCAGAAATAAATGGGCAGTCCAATAAAAACAGTAATCACTCATCAAGCCCTAATTATCTCTATCGTCTCTTCACAATATTAATAGACGTATTCTAGGCTGAGGTCTCTTCTTCTACTTGCACGTATGGTTGACATTACGCTTCGATCAGCTATCTCCTTCCATTCATCCTTATTGACCATTCACCTTTAATAATCCTCGATAGCTAGCTTAACTCGCTATTAACGATTATTAGTGGTGAAATTTGCTTTGGATACGTGGAAGTTCCATGATATTCGTCATAAAAATCATCTATTATGTAATCCGATGAGTGAAAAAAAGTTTGAGAAACTCTGCAACTTTTTCAGACTAAAACGCAGTGCACGTGTCGTAGATATAGCCTGTGGCAAGGGAGAATTTCTAGTCAGATTGGCTGAATTATATGATGTAGTCGGTGTAGGTGTGGATATTTCACCCTATTGCATCAAAGATTGCTTAGAGAAAAAAAGAAAGCGTATACCATCATCTGCTCTTACATTTATTGAAATGGATGGAAAAAAGTACAAACCTGAAGCCTATGAGTTCTACGATTTAGCCTTGTGCATAGGTGCAAGTTGGGTCTACGGCGGTCATCGAGGTACACTACAAACTTTAAAGAAGATGACGAAGCCAGGTGGATTAATCGCTGTTGGAGAGCCCTTTTGGCTTCAAGAGCCAAGCGAAGGCTATTTAAAAGTAGAAGGAATGCGGAAAGAGGAATTCGGCACCCATTATGACAATGTAAAAGTGGGAGAAGAAGAAGGACTGACCTGCATTTACACACTTGTAAGTAACCATGACGACTGGGATCACTATGAAACCTATCAAATATGGGCTGTGGATGACTATATCCAGGGTAATCCCGATGATCCAGATAATCAAGAGCTATTAACAAGAACAAAACGAATTAAGGAAACATATTTTCTATGGGGAAGAGAAACACTAGGTTGGGCTATATACATTTTCAGAAAACCTAGATGACGTATGCAGTTTTGTGGCTGTTTAAGAAACCGTGTGCGTGAGCCAAAACCTTAAGTTAGTAGCCACAATTTTCTCTGTATTTTTTTAGACATCCAGTTTTTTGGAATCCTATCATCCCTCCAATAATTTGGAGTTGATTCGCTTCTTTACTGCACACGAGAGAATGAAAGAGAACAACGTGATATTTTAGTTAAGGAAATAACTTTACATTTACCCGTTTTTTAGTGTCTAGAAGTATTAAGTCATCACTAGTAAACTAATGTATGGTGTTTATGGATTGATTAGTAAAAAACGGTTAGTACTTACTCTAGTCGTCATAATAGCGGTATTGGCTCTAATAATTTATTATACTCAGATCCACCTACCAAGCACAACGATAAGCTTTGGGGATGTCACGGTTGAAGAGGCGAAGTCGTTGGTCGAATCGAACGTCTCTTTAATCATTGTAGATGTGAGAACCCGAGAAGAGTACGACAGTAGTCATATCGAGGGCGCTATCTTGATCCCAGTTAGTGAGTTAGAGGGTCGTATAAATGAGCTCTCCAAAGAGGAAGAACTTCTCATCTACTGCCGAACCGGGAATCGGAGTTCCAATTCCGTGAACATCTTGAAAGCGAATGGATATACAAAGATTTTTCATTTGAATGATGGAATCATCGCCTGGATTCAAGCAGGTTATCCCACTGTGAATTAACAAAGGCTAAGTTTCCTATTGCTATAATTTCCAAATAATGGAATGTTGTAAGCTATTAGTCAGCGTGTTAAAGAAGTTAGTTAGCTAACAATATTCTCATAGAGTTATCTTTAACAATCTGACAAGATTCTTCCCAAAGGCAAGGGCCTTTTCTTCTTCACTCAAACTTGTGTATTGATATACTAAAACTCCTATCTTTGGGATTCCTCCTTGAGCGTTAGATCCGAAGATAATTTTTTCCACACCTATCTCCTCCGCCACTTTGTCTATGTATGATGGTTCGATCACACAAGACATGCCAAAATAGATGTTATCGTTCTTTCTCCCTGTCTCCAACGCCTGACGACTGTAGTACCTGTAGCCACTGTGATCCATTATTATCGAGACGTCTGGGAACACCTCTCCCAGCTTGCTTATCAAGCTTGGATATCCCCCCTCACCTGACGAGTGGATCGTGACTGGAACGTCTAGTTCACGGCACTTCTCCATAACCGGATGGGTGACACTGCTGTCAACGAGGTATCGATGAA
>JAUWWH010000150.1 GCA_030617005.1 Candidatus Bathyarchaeota archaeon
ATCGTTCCGGTCTCTATGAGCAGTAATAGCAGTCTCTCCTCATACTCCATTATTGCCTCGCGGAGAAACATTGGTTGCTTAGCCAAGTCCAAACGTAACATACGAAACTCCTGCCAAAGGAAATAGTTTAATGAAGATATTCCTTTCTTAATCATGTCACGCGTTCACCTTTCCAAATTATTTTAGGATATTGAGTTATCCTTTTGGCATTTAATCACCAAGGATGAGAGTGAGGATCAGGTACAGTACGGGCAGGATGATGTAACCTGTCACCCAGTAGAATATGCGAAACCTCTTATTCACATCTCGTTTACCCATGTTCCGAAATCTCCCTTTCGTTGCGCAATGCCCGTTCAACCTCTTCTATCAATAATTTTAGAAGTTTTATTATTATCTCCTGCATCTCTTTAGGTGAAAAAACATCATATAAATTCCATTTCTTCACTCCTTTAGTCATGTTCCGAAATACCTCTTTCGTTACTTTTGTTTTTCCAGTAACCATTTAATGAGTGTTTGACTCACCAATTACTTTCTCACCTATGTTTCGACCGTTCCTGCTTCAATCTCTGTTCCAATCAGCTTGTGTATGCGAATAGCCAAACCAAAGCAGTAAATAGCACTAAGGAAACTAATTATTGATACCCAATTCCGATAGTAAAGACCTACTGCAACATTCATAAAAAAGCTAAAAATATTAATATTTCTTAAAATTCTTAAAAATCGATATACTTTCATAATTTCATTCATCATTTATTCCTCGACGAGTTCGTTACTTGAATATTTTACAAATGACAACAGCATCACAAGACTCAATCACTTTCCTAACTATACTTTTAATTGATTAACAAGTATGTTGAATTTACTTATTGTTCCGAACATTCCTTAAACCACGTAAGCTATTTCTTTCTTCTTTTTCTTACGTTTCTTGATGAGGTTAACTATTTCTAAGAACTCTTCTTCAGAAACCTGTCCCCTTTCCATGGCGTCATCGCAATGCATGTTTTTTCTTTGCTCAATTTCGAGGTCAATCTCCATTCTCTCTTCATGTGTTGTCTCAATCATTAGACGCCTTAACCATTCTCTAACTTTTTTTGACATTATCTCTTATTCCCTCTTCTCCCAGTCATCGCAGTGGGGGCCAAACCAATTTTTTTTGAGACGCAGTTCCTTTTTAAGACATATTCTGTTTTTGATAAATTTACAGTCGCTTTCAGGACAGTAGATTTTAGTCATATCCCATCTCTCTTAAAATTTTTTTTATTTTCTGTTGCAAATCCTTTCAAATAGATTTGTTTTGCTTGTTCGTGATATGTCATATCATTCACTCCTTACGCTCCTTACGGAGACAAGTTCATTTAAAGCCTCTAAATTCTTTTTTCTATCATCAGTTTTGATTCTCTTGCCTTCCTTAAGTTCTTCCCATACTAATCTGATAATCAAGAAAAGCAGTAATAGAAGGACTAAGAGAATGGCGAAGAGGATCTGGATCTCATATAATGATTTAAATTGTCTCTCGGTGGACATCACCTACGCCTCTTGAGGTTAGTTATCCTCACGACGTCCTCACCTTGCTTATTTTGATCTTTACTGCATCGCCTTCTTTGAGGTCTAGGCCTTGCCAAACTGCTTTTGGGATTGCGATTCGCATTAGTTTTTGAATTTTTGCTTGAAAAAGGGATTCTTCAATCATTTTAAATCGTCAAATAGTATATTCCAATACTATTTAAGCGTTTTTATTGGGTAAAATTATTTAAGTGTTGAACGTAATGGGTTTATGGATTGAATTGGGTAATTTTTTAGTCAGAGTTGTCTGTCCTGACTGTAAGCGGGGGCTGGACATTGAAGTTGAGGCGGATTCTACAAGTGACGCGAAATGGAAGGTGATGGGAGATATCGTCACCGATCCCCTGGACCACAGGTTCAAGGTGACCGGTGAAACGTTGATCGGCGTATCGGAAATTCTTTCCCCGGAAGAGGCGGAGAAGCGCAGTCGAAGGGTGTATGAGACGTTGAGGTCTGAGAGCAGGAAGATCGGTGTTCCCCCTGTAGTTGAATTGGAGGAGCGTCCGCTGTATCCGCTTGTAGTGAAGGATTACGATCGTAAACGTATAAGTGTGAGGGTTGGAGAGAAAGATGAAGGGTATTTTGCGGGGAGATGGTTGATCAGGGAGAAGACCCCATATTTCGACGGGTACCTCATCAGGCTTCAGAGGGAGTTCATCATTAAAGGCCATGACCGTAGAACTGAGGAACATGTGACGGATACGCAGATCTTAGGTTGGGAATACTTAATCAGTGGCTTAGAGTGGGAAGCCTACGAGAAGTTAATCAAGTTGGTCAGACCGACGTTGAGGAATCAAGTGTACTCCCTTATGATAACTACCTTTATACCTAAGACCATTATGACCGTTGCGACAGCTTTAAACTTAACGAGGGATCAAGTTAGGAGTAAATTTGATGATTTAGTGAAGGAAGGGAAACTCATCAGGAGTAAGACCTATCCCACGACGGTTTTAGGGGAAGCTAAATACGAGATGTTGAAACCTGTTAAATCTGAATTTTTCGTCGCTGAACTGAAAGGTCTGCCTCTGCCGCCTGAAGCATACTTAACTTTTCCCCCGAAACCAGAAGAAGAAGTCATTTCGCTGAGTCGTTACGTCCGTTAAAATCATCTAGTTAATATAGACTTCAAACTAATTCCTTAAGAACTTTTGAATCCATTCCTCATCCATCCATTCCAAATAACATGTCACTATTGCAATCATTTGTTTTTTAATTCTTTCTTTCCAACTTAACTTCTTTTTATTTCTCATCTTCATTTCTCGCCTAACGCTTCTTCCTTCCCAGTGCAACCCCTACTCCGCCGATTATTCCCCAGGCTACGAGTAGGCCCCACTGCCACCACGCCAGTTCTGGGAAGGGAGGTATAGTGAAAGCTACCGTATCACTAACTGCACCAGCGTATCCTAATTCTACGCGACTTAAAAACCTACTGTAACAAGAGTAGGTTCCTACGTCAGTTGGTGCAACAATAGACAAACTATAATATCCTTCCCCGTCCGTTTCATCACTACCTGGCAGCAAAACATCGTTTCTATAGAAAAATATTTTTTCTCCTCCTAAACCAGCACCTGTATCTGTCCTTGTCAATCTTCCCTTCTGTAAGTAACTTTCACCACGAGCAACTATAGGCGGTTCTATGCTGATGGATAAAGCTGTAGCTATTTCAGCTAGAAGTGGAACACGCTTTTGTACCAAATCATCGTATTCGCCATTGTGGTGCGTTTGAACTAGCAATTCCAAATCGCGGTTAGGCATAGTTGGACCGCCAGCTCCTGTGAAAGAAAAATCTGCTTGGGCTCCAGGTCCAATTCCTACTTTACCTGACTGGAATAGTTTTGCTCCAGTCGAAGCGTCCCATAAACTTATATAAAAATTACCGTGTAAATCCCCAGTGTTTTTAACCATTGTCGATGTGCCTACAGGCTCACCGTTTCTTGCTGCGGCAGGCACTCTGAAATAAACAATTTCTCCAAAAGGTGGGTATCCAACTACTAACGCAGCCCCAACTGATCGTGATTCTAAAAATTCTGCAGGCATATTTAATCACTTTAATTATCTGATTCTCTTATTTAATCATTTATCGTTTATCGTTTTTATCACCATAAAATAGATGCTGCTGCTCCCACTAACACGGATGACCAAACAGAGAGTATGCCTGCCAGTGATATAGCGGGCGGGGTTAATTCTAAAGTAATATTAACTTCCATATCTCGATCTAACTGCACCTTACCATTCCTCGTGATGTATCCTTCCTTACTCGCTATCCATGAGTATTCTCCACTACACTTGAAGACGATCACGCCGTTCTCATCAGTGTATCCGACAACCATGCTATTCCACCACCACCCTTGCGATTGGAATTGGGTTGCCTGCCTCATCTCGCACGATGAAAGTTAATGTGGATATGGATATTTCCTCTAATGAGAGAACATCCACAGCACATAAACCTCGACGAACCCTCACAGCGATCCAGAGCTTGTTGTTATAAACC
>JAUWWH010000142.1 GCA_030617005.1 Candidatus Bathyarchaeota archaeon
ACACCTGTATCCACTTTGAGCCTAGAGCAGCTTACCACAAATTCATGTTTTCTCAATATCTCCGTCCCATATGTAAGATTGAATCCTTTGATCTCTGAGATTTTATGAGCTAAGTAATTTGCATTTAAGACACTGAATTCAGCTATTTTGTTCAATCCACTAATTCCCATTGAGAGAATGTATGTGAAGGCTCTCACTATAATCTCGAAATTTCCATAGAACCCTCCGACACTTCCTATGCTTTGCGGATGATCATAGTCTAAGTAGAAGCGCTTTCCATCAAACTCCACTCTTGGAATGGGCAAGAACGAATCTAATTCCTTTACAACACCAACAGGACCAGCACCTGGTCCACCACCGCCATGTGGTGTTGAAAAAGTCTTATGAAGATTGAGGTGTACAATATCGAACCCCATATCTCCGGGTTTAACTTTACCTATAATTGCATTTAGGTTGGCGCCATCATAATAAAGAAGACCACCAACATCGTGAATGATCTGTGAGATTTCCAGAATATTCTCTTCAAAAAGACCAAGGGTATTAGGATTCGTCAACATAAGACCACAAGTTCTGTCAGAAACAACACTTTTCAAAGCTTCCATATTTACACATCCATTTTCATTACTCGGAACTACAACAACTTTAAATCCTGACATCGTAGCGCTTGTAAAGTTAGTTCCATGAGCAGAGTCGGGTATAATGATCTCCTGTCTTGTACCGAGTTCCCCATGCTCTTTATGAAAAGCCCGCATAATGAGAGTCCCAACGAATTCTCCATGAGCTCCTGCAGAAGGTTGAAGAGTAAAACGGTGCATTCCTGTTAGTTCTGAAAACCATTCGGATAATTTATACATGATCTCTAGAGCACCCTGAACTGTACTTTCTTCTTGTTGCGGATGGATCATATGGACTTTGCTAGAATTTACTACAGCTTCATTAATTTTTGGATTATATTTCATCGTACAGCTTCCTAAGGGGTAAAAGCCGTTATCAACACCAAAATTGAGTTGAGACAAGCGAGTATAGTGACGCACTACCTCACCTTCTGAAATCTCAGGTAAATTAGGAGGGTCTCTCCGTAAGAGTTCTTTTGGAATCAACTTCTTCAAATCTAATCCTAGTTTTAAGGTCTTACCCAAGAAAGGAACATAAAAACCACGTCTATTGGTATATCCCATTTCAAAGATTAAGGGTTCATACCACTTTGCCTGATGAAAACGTTTCAAATCAAATCCTCCATAACATTCTTTAAAATTGTAACTAAGGCATCTACATCGGTCTGTGTATGCATTTCAGTGACAGAATACAGAAAAGTATTCCCAAGTTCAGGAAAATCCTTTCCGAGGGCTTTTCCACCTATAATTCTATGTTTTAATAGTTGATTATTGATTTTGACACCTCGTTTTTTTACCTCATCAAAGTTTACAGTAAAATCCTTGAAGTGACAATTATCAAGAAGGGGAATCTCTAAACCCTCAATCATCGAAAGGCGCTTCTTCGCATATTGAGTTATGGCTAATAAATATTCACCAAGTTTCCTGAATCCTTCTCGACCCAGCAATGACATGTAAATTGCAGCTCTGACCACACATAACGCGTGATTTGAACAAATATTTGAGGTTGCCTTCTCTCGACGAATATGTTGCTCACGGGTTTGCAGAACCATACAATACCCCCTCTCCGTTCCATCATGTGTAGTCGTTATTCCAACTATTCGTCCTGGGAACTGACGAACTAATTGTGGGTTATTTCTACATGCGAAAATACCTAATAATGGTCCTCCATAATTCATATAGTTTCCAAGAGGTTGTCCCTCTCCAATCACTATATCAGCACCATATTTTCCTGGAGGTTTAAGAATGCCGAGGGATATCGGGTCTACACCAACAATGAATAGGCTTCCACATTCGTGGGCGATCTCAGATAAATCTTTCAAATGGTGAATAATGAACCCAAGATACGATGGATTTTCAATGTATATTGCAGCAGTCTTTGAGGAGACTTTTTCCTTAATGTCTTCAAGGTTGATTTGTCCATTATATAATGATTGACTGAGTTCTCTAATTCTCATTCCTAGGGGGTCCGTATAGGATTTTAGGGTAATCAACCGATTTGGACTGATAAAGTGTGGAATAAATACTTCATTTCGATGAGTAACTCGGGTAGCCATCCTGGCTGCTTCTCCGAGGGATGAAGCCCAGTCGTACATGGAACTATTTACAACGTCAATCTCTATGAGCTCTGCTATCATACTCTGGTATTCGAATAAAGACTGAAGCATACCTTGGCTAATTTCTGGTTGATATGGAGTGTAGCTTGTGAGAAATTCGCCTCTACTAGCAATAGCATCCACGACAGAAGGAACATAGTGATTCCAAACTCCTCCACCTAAAAAAGATAGATAGTCTTTAGTTGTAATATTCTTGCTGAGAATTCGTTCAACTTCTCTTCTAACTTCAACCTCAGACTTTGCCTTTGGCAGTGAAAGGTTTTTCATCCTCGGAACTTTTTTAGGAATATCTACAAAGACTTCTTCAACTGAACGAATACCAATGCCTTTTAATAATCTCTGTTTAATCTCGTCAGTGTCATTGGGAATATATGGATTAGATAACTTGATCAACCTCCCCCTCAATAAAAATATATAAATTTACGCTATTTTTACTTTCTATTAATTTACTTTCTATTAAGGCTAATCGTTAATTTATTTGTTATGAGTTACTTCCGAAAAAATATTTCACCTTGAGAAGCTATGTAGTAAATAATTTAGATTTTCTAGATAGATTATTTGAAAGAAAAAGAATCGTTGGTTCAAGAAATAAATTATGAAGATAAAAGGTGTAATTATCAGCTTCTTGATGACCCTTTAATTACTTTATAGCAATTGCGATGGGCCTTATTGGAGAGCCAGTAGCACCTCTTAGATTAAGTGGGAGACATATAAAGATGAAAATGTATTGTTTATCTGTAGCTAACTTTTCAATGTTAAGATGTTCCATAATGTGGATACCTTTTTCTACGATGAGCAGGGCATGAGAAGGTAATGTAGTACCGGATTCTCGGTCTCTAGCATAAAGGAGGTCCCAAGCAGTATTATCGATACCGACAGCAAATACACTCTTATCAGCTAACCACTTACTTGCTTCAAGAGAGACCCCAGCCGCTTTCATGTATTTATCCTCATTATGCCAGAATTTACCGTATCCAGTTCTCACTAAAACAACATCACCCCTCTTTACATTAATCTTTTCAATCTCTGCACAGTTTTTAAGATTTTGCTTAGTGATTTCATAGTTTTCTGGAAGATGATCTAAGCGCTTGAATCCAGCCACATCAAGGAGAACGCCTCTAGTAATAATTAGCTGTATTTTCTCAACGCTTAGTTTATTAAATCCAAAAGGAGTCTCAATCTCATTATTTATGAGAATGTTGTCATGTAACTTCATGTCAAAAGCTTGGTGGCAGAGTGCATCTATGTGTGTGCCAGCATGTTCCATAGTGACGATCATTCCTGAAGCACTGCTACGTAGACCATGCTCCTGCAGATTATAGGTACTTCGATGTTGTCTGTACAGAGTGTAGAAGTATCCAGGTTTGTGTGAGGGATGTGTTGGCATGCCATAAAATCGTTCTTGCTCCAGATCATAAATTTTACATTGGGTAATAGTATTGAATAAGGATTGAATGGAGCGTACGTTTCCATTTCTTTCGTATTTAATTAGATTCAGTTTGGTTCACCTCGAGATAAATTGACACGCCATATATAAAGCTATAAAGCTATAGAGTAAATTACATGAAAAATGATTTTTGTTTTAGTTAATCATCCAATTATATTAATAGGCATCATAAGGAGTTAGGAGGATAAAAGCTGGATGTGGTATATTTAATTTTCAATTTTTTATACTTTCATCTAATTTATCGTGGACATTGAAAATGGATTTTAATTGTCGTTTCAACGAACGAAGATCATGGCTTAAATTAAAATAATCAGCAAAAGTATCTGTTGTTTTGATAATTTTTGTACGACCAAAAGTTTCAGTGGTAATTAAATTCAAAGTTTTTAATTCTTTTAGGTGATTGTAAGCGTGTGAACCGCGAACTGAGATGACTTTTGTTTTCATTACAGGTTGACGATATGCGATGTAAGCTAAGGTTTTTAGAGGACCCTTCGATAACAGAGGACGTATTGCGAGGC
>JAUWWH010000162.1 GCA_030617005.1 Candidatus Bathyarchaeota archaeon
TCAAAACTACATCTGTCCTTATTACTTTTTTCCTTTTTCGTATTGTGGTGTGAATTAATACACTTTTTATCTATCTTCCATAATATCTTATCTGGGATTACGTAGATTGACAAAAAGTGCCGATGTTTTCTCTATCCTTGCAAAACCTATCCGAAAGATAATAATCGAAAGGGGCTTTATAAGTCCAACACCTCCTCAAAAAGTTGCAATTCCCCCCATTATTGAAGGACGAAACGTCTTACTAATCGCTCCTACAGGTACAGGGAAGACGGAAGCTGCGTTCCTTCCAGTTTTTAGTAAACTTATCGAATATGTTAACAGAACACCAAGTATTAAAATACTGTATATTACTCCTCTTCGCTCTCTAAATAGAGATATTTTTGAACGCATTCAATGGTGGTGTAAAAAATTAGACATAAAGGTTGCTGTACGTCATGGTGACACTACAGTTAAGGAGAGACTTAACCAATCGAGAAGCCCCCCAGATCTTTTAATAACGACTCCTGAAACCCTTCAAGCAATATTACCGGGAAGAAACTTTAGGAGACATTTAAAATCTATTCGTTGGGTTATCGTTGATGAAGTCCATGAATTTGCTGAGAATAAACGTGGAAGTCAACTCTCTCTAGTTTTAGAGCGTCTTAGAATGATAACAGAACATGATTTTCAATTAATAGGTTTATCTGCCACAATCGGTAGCCCAGAAAAAGCTGGAAACTTTTTAGTAGGAATGGAAAGAGAAGTTGAAGTCGTTAAAGTACCTGTAGCTCGTTACATGAAGATTCAGGTTGTTTATCCTCAACCATCTCAAGAGGATCATTCATTAGCAACTAAGTTATATACGACTCCAGAAGTCGCAGCAAGATTGCGAATAATACGTAAATGTATAGAAGAACATAAAGCGGTACTTTTATTTACTAATACCCGCTCTATTGCTGAAGTTTTAACGAGTAGATTCAAAATATGGGATATAGATTTTCCTATAAGCATTCATCATGGATCTTTATCTAAACCCGCTAGGATAACTGCAGAGAGAGGGTTAAAAGCAGGTGAACTTAGAGGGCTTATATGTACTTCATCTCTAGAACTAGGAATTGATATTGGGAGAATAGATCTATGCATTCAATATATGAGTCCACATCAAGTTACACGTCTTGTCCAGAGGGTTGGCCGCAGTGGTCATCGGATCGGTCAGGTTGCTAAGGGCATCATTATAACAATGGACTCTGAAGACACCTTAGAAGCCATTGTTATCGCTAGAAGGGCTTCTCTTGAAGATTTAGAACCTATTAAGATTCCAAATAAACCTTTAGATACATTAACTCATCAGATTGTAGGTCTCTTTTTAATGTGGAACAGGTGGGATTTCAATAAGATTCTTGAATTATTTAAAAAAGCTTATCCATATCGTGAACTAGATGAAGCTGACTTGGTTGATGTTCTTACATATATGCATAATCGTTATCCAAGATTGGCATGGGTCTCTTTGGAAGATAAGATTACTGCAAAGCCTATGAATTCACAGGAGATTTATCAATTTTATTACGAACATTTATCCACGATTCCTGATTCTAAGAAATACTTAATAATTGATGACACTAACGAAATGGCTTTAGGGCTTCTTGATGAAGTTTTTGTTGCTGAATATGGGATTCCTGGAACTAAATTCATTATAAAAGGTAGTGCATGGCAAATCGAAAGCGTACTTGGTGATAAGATGTATGTTACTCCTGTAGATGATCCTACAGGGGCTATTCCAAGCTGGATTGGAGAGGCTATACCTGTTCCTTACAAGGTTGCTAATGAGTTAGGGAAGATCAGAGCCTTTGTAGAAGAGAGATTTATGCAAGGTGATGAATTAAATGCGATTGTATTAACCCTTTCAAAAAAGTATCCTGCTTCTAGGGATACTATTCAGAGAGCTATTTGCGAAATCGTGGAACATGTTCGTAGAGGATTCATAGTTCCAACGGATAGGAGACTCGTTATAGAGGATTGGGAAGACTATACGATAATCCATGTTTGCCTTGGGAGTTTAGCCAATAGAACTCTTGCTGTAGTAGTTAAGCACATGCTTTCTGAAAAGACTGGATACACAATGAGTACTCAAGAGGATCCTTACAGGATTATTATTCAAAATATGCACATTGTAAATTCTGAGATTGTGAAGGAAGTTTTGTATGAACTTTCGAAGATAGATATTAAAGATATTATTATTAAAGCATTCGAAAAGACAGGTCTCTTTAAAAGAAGAATGATAAATATTGCGAGTAAATTTGGTGCAATCGCTAAAGAAGTTAATTTCAGCAATATTAGCCTTAATCAGTTAACAAAGAGCTTTCAAGGAATGGTAATCTTTAATGAGACAATCAAAGAGATCATAAGTAGGGATACTGATCTGCAAAACCTAAACGGTTTTCTTAATAGTCTCCATAAAGGCGAAGTTGAGATTATTCTAGAGAAAGGTAAAGAAGTTACACCTCTTACTCGTCTTAGTCTTGAAAAATTTAGACGGCCGAGAAGTCTCCTTACCTCTGAGAAGATGAAACGGTTAACTTTAGAGTCAACTAAAGCTAGATTGTTAAGTGAAGTAAGAACCATCATTTGTACAAATTGTTGGGATTTTATTCAGATGACACCTATTAACAATCTGGAGAAAACGGTTAGTTGTCCAAAGTGTAGTTCTCACAGAATTGGAGTTCTCAAAAATTCGATGAGTATCGTCAAGAAAGTTTCAGTGAAAATAAGAAAAAAATTAACTGTTGATGAAAAGAAAATAGTTGAACAAGCAATTAAAACAGCGGTTCTAGTCGCTAAATATGGTAAGAGAGCTATTGTTGTCTTAGCTGGGAAGAATTTGAGTTTTTCTGAAGTGGAGAATATCCTCAGTAAGATAGAAGAGATTGATGATAAATTATATGTGTCAATTATTGAATCTGAACGAAAGGCTCTTACACACATGTTTTGGTAAATCTTTAAGGTAGAATTTATCATATTATTATTCTATTAGGAAGGAGATTATTGATATAAAGAGATTAATCTATCTTTTCGTAAAAAATATTTTTTAATCGAAAAAAATTTAACTCTTTTTTTTCGATCTTAACCCTCTTACTGTTGCTCCTGCTCTCCACATTTCCGAATTACCCATTTTTGTTAATTCTTCTGTTAATTTTCTTTTGAAATCTGGTTCTTTGCTTCGTTCAAGTACAATTTTTGTTTCTACTCCAGATGTTACCAACTCATAGAGTGATTCAAAGAGGGGGTCTACAGCATCTCTAAATCTATTCTTCCATCGGAGTGCTCCTATGCGAGCAGTTTCACTGCAGTTGCTAAACATCCAATCCATTCCATTCTCATCAACCAATCTAATTAAACTTTGAGTTAATTCCTCAACAGTTTCATTGAAAGCTTCACTTGGAGTGTGACCATGCCTTCTCAAGCAGTTGTATTGGGATTCCATAATACCTGCTATTGCACCCATTAAAACTCCTCTTTCTCCTGTCAAATCGCTGTAAACTTCCTTCTCAAATGTTGTCGGGAATAAGAATCCAGAACCTATAGAAATACCAAGAGCCTTTACTCTATCTTCAGCTCTACCAGTAAAGTCTTGATAAATAGCATAACTACTGTTTATCCCGCTTCCTTGGAGATAATTCCTTCTAACAGAAGTTCCAGATCCTTTCGGTGCAACTAAAATTACGTCAACATTTTTTGGTGGTATAACACCAGTTAATTCTCCATAAACAATAGAAAAACCATGGGAAAAGTATAATGCATCGCCCTTCTTCAAATATTTTTTAATTATAGGCCATAATTCTTTTTGTGCTGCATCAGTAAGCAAAAATTGTTTTATTGTTCCTCTTTCCGCCGCCTCTTCTAAAGAAAACAGTGTTTTTCCAGGTATCCA
>JAUWWH010000184.1 GCA_030617005.1 Candidatus Bathyarchaeota archaeon
TGGAAAGTATGCTGGAAGTATTGGGAACATTGCACATTTTGTGAAAATGGATGCGACGTTAAATATGTCTCAAATCTCTTTATCGGAAGATTTACATTAAGATATGTTTTTTTTAGAGTGATTACATGGAATTTGTTTTAGAGTGATTACATGGAATTTGTTATGATATTCCATCTTTCAGTTAAACTACTTCAAATATATGGAGCTTATATCTCTTACAAAATAAAACAGCCCTATCTATTCGAGTCTTCTGAACATATTAAGACTTTTCAAAATACTAAAAAATACAATTAATCTAGAATAAAAAAATATTTTTTGGAGTGACGGAGAAATTTCATTGAAAAAACACATCCAACATATGACCATAAAACCGGGTATGACCGTTGGTTATTTAGTGAATGAGATGGAAAAATCTGGTGTTCTTGGTGCTGGTAAGCTCGCTAAAGCTGTGGATATAATGTTAGAAATGTTCCTTGATCCTGATTACACTGTCTTCCTTGCTATAGCTGGTCCTATGGTACTCGGAGGTCTTAGAAAAATAATGAGCGATTTAGTTGAAGGTGAATACGTGAATGCAATTGTAATGAGTGGGGCAAATATCGTTCATGACATAGTTGAATCCCTTGGCCATAAAAGTATTCAAGGTTCCTTCTCAGCTTGCGATAAAGAACTTAGGGATAAAAACTTGGGAAGAGTGAGTGATATATACATTGACCAAAGTGGTTTTGAAGACTTAGAAAGATGGATATACCATGTCTTAAACTGTTTACCTAAGTTCAAGAAGCAGAGTCTATCTATTTATCATCTTCTACATGAAATCGGAAAAAAAATAGACGATAAAGAATCAATCTTAAAACAAGCTTCAATCCACAATACGCCCATATTTTCTCCAGGAATCCTAGATTCAATGCTGGGTTTCCACCTTTGGACATATAGTCAGCTGGAAACATTAAAAATTGATCCCCTTCTGGATTTTAATAGGCTTTCAGACATAATCTTTCAATCAAAAAAATCCGGAGTCATAATACTTGGGGGGAGTATTCCAAAACATTATGTTTTGAGTGCAAACATCTTAAGAGATGGTGTTGATGCAGCGATTCAAGTGACACTTGATAGACCTGAGGGGGGAAGTCTTAGCGGTGCCCCATTAGAAGAATCTATTTCTTGGAAAAAGATTAAAAGTGGAAATCATCTTGCATCAATAATCGGTGATGCTACTATAATCTTCCCAATAATGGTTGCTGCGACATTGGAAAAATTGAACGATAAGCAAAGGAAATAGATTATTAATCTCCTTTAGGTCAATGAATTATTGGCTAATGAAGACAAGAAGAGATTTGAAAGATGATGAATTCTATGAGTCCTGAAGCCAAATACTACTTTTACTATCTAGAGCACATCTTCATTTTAAATCAGCAAAATCTAATGCAACATAGATTTAAGAATAATCTGAAATAAAAATAGAGATTACATTCCTATCTTCCACTTAGTAAAGATGAAGAAAAATTATTTACTCTAGATCTACTAATAATAAAACGGTTATAACATAAAACTCTATGTTTAATTTCATTAAGGATGGATAAAACCGATGTCTGCTTTAGAGAAACTTGGCGCTTCCCTAACAGAAGCTCTCAGGAAGATCATCAAGACCCCAATAATTGATGAGAATGCCGTTAAAGAACTGGTTAAGGATTTCCAACGAGCTCTTCTCCAAGCTGATGTAAACGTCCACCTAGTCTTAGATCTAACAAATCGAATTAAAGATAGAACCTTGAAAGAGAAGTTACCTCCTGGAATAAGTAGGAGAGATCACGTAATAAAAGTGATCTACGAAGAGCTAACAAAATTCGTAGGGAAGACACCAGCTAAAATCCTAGTTGAGCCAGGAAGGATAAATGTTTTCATGCTTGTTGGAATCCAAGGAAGCGGTAAATGTGTAGTCGGACAGTCCAAGGTTTCAATAGTAAATAGGCATGTAATGACAATAGCTACGTTATTTGAAGAACAGATCGGATGTTGTGAAAGTGCTATTATTCTTCAAGATGGTATAGCTATCCACCCAATAAATCTTAAAGCATACTCTGTTAATCCAGAAACATTGAAAATGGAAGAAAGACCAGTAGAATGGATTTGGAAATTAAAAGCGACTGAAGAGCTTTATGAAGTATTGTTAGACTCCACCACTAATCCTAAGATTATGACAACACCTGAACACCCTTTTTTTACATTTAATAAAGGTACTATTAACCGTGTCAGAGTAGACAACTTAAAAAAGGGACAGTATGTGATGGTTCCATCGACTATCAAGAAAGATGTCCCTTGGAAATGCGAAAAAACTTGTACTGGATCTACCTTTACTGAAGAAGAAAAAATCAAATATGAAAGAACAAAGATTGGAGAAGCCCTGAAACCATCATCGAATGACCTCACTCAACATAAGACTGATATCAACTGGGTAAAAGTAAAAGATATTCAGAAGAAAAGTAACCATTCCATCGACTACGTTTATGATCTCACAATTAAAGATCACCATAATTTTATTGCAAATAATATAATCGTGCAAAATACCACAAGTTCAGCCAAGATGGCCAGATACTTTCAAAAGCGTGGCTTTAAAACTGCTCTTATCTGCGCAGATACTTATAGACTTGGCGCTTTCGCTCAATTAAAACAGTTAGCTAAAGACATTCATGTCCCAGTATATGGCAACGAAGCTGGACAAGATGTCTTAACAATTGTAACAAAAGGAGTTGAAGATTTCACCAATGATGGATATGAGGTTATAATTATTGATACAGCGGGTAGACACAAGGATGAGAAGAGTTTAATCCAAGAGATGAAAAAGATCACCCAAGCTGTTAATCCAAACGAGATCATTCTTGTCATTGATGCAACCATTGGGCAACAAGCAACCCTCCAAGCTAAGGCTTTTCATGAAGCAACGAAAATCGGTTCTATATATATTACAAAACTCGATGGTACAGCAAGAGGTGGAGGCGCCTTATCAGCTGTAGCTTCAATCGGCGTTCCTATTAAGTTTGTTGGAACAGGTGAAAGGCTAGAAGATATAGATCTCTTCGTCCCGTCAAGATTCGTTGGTAGACTTCTAGGGATGGGCGATATAACTGGCTTGATTCAAAAGGTAAAAGAAGCAGAAGTCAAATTACCTACGAAGAAAACGAAAGACATTCTAAGAGGGCGGTTCACATTAGATGACATGTATGCTCAGATGGAAGCCATGCAAAGTATGGGTCCACTAAGACATATCTTGAAGATGATTCCATGAATGTGTTATAAAATCCCCAAAGACACTTTAGAAAATGCAGAACACAAATTAAAAAAGTGGCGTTACATTATTCAATCGATGACTAAAGAGGAAAAACTGGATCCAAAGATCCTCAAATCGTCGAGAATTAAACGGATATCTAAGGGCTCTGGAACGACCGAGAGGGAAGTTAAGGAATTAATAAAACAATATAATGCTATGAAAAAGCTTATGAAGTCTATCGGAAAGAGGAGGCTCCCTCCCCTTTTAAAAAA
>JAUWWH010000165.1 GCA_030617005.1 Candidatus Bathyarchaeota archaeon
AACTGTTATTTGTAGATTTTGATCTTGTTTAATGTTTTATCTTTATGATGACAATTGGACGAGATCTTCGTAGATGCGTAAGAATTTATCGATATAGGGCATCCATCTTGGGATGATTAAACAAGAATTTACCCTTGTACCGAGTAGCAGACATCCCTCTTTAATGTGAGAGATATTCCCTATTACTGAATTCTTCTTGATTAATGTCAGGTATTCATGGAAAGATTCTACGAGAACTTTTCTCCCTAATTATGCTATTCCTCATGTGAATTAGCATTATTTGATTCACCTGCGGTTAAAAAAATCTTACTGCACGTACAATAAATGATGATTGATCAGTTTATCCAAATAGAGAGTACACATAAGTTACTAAATCTATACAGTCCTAAGACAAAAAGCAAGGAACCATTACTTTGATCACACACATAATCTCGTCAGCTGAAAAAAAGAATAAGTAAACTGAACGTATACTTTTTGATAAGTGCACAGATCATTCTAGGGCTAATTCTATGTCTAACCCTTTCTCAGGGTAAGGATACACTAGTATATTTTCTGGTAAAATTTTAATCGTAACGTTATCATTGACATGAAATGGACTGTTTTTAAAGCCTAAAGCCATTTTGGCAACAATTGGGTCACCATTAGACAATTTCACTCGAACACGTCCTATGCTTCCAGAGTACATCACATCTGTGATAATACCTGACAATGTATTAGATGTTGTTACGTCCCTTGTATAAGCAAATTCAGGTCTAAAGGCAACTACAACACGATCACTTACGTTATAATTTCCATTTTTAGTTAGGAGTTGTAAACCATCTCCAATTTCAATTAAAGATCCATCATCCGAAATCTTGATAATTATGCCTGTAAGAAAATTTGCTTCACCTACAAAATTCGCAGTGAAAATGTTCTTCGGTTTAGTGTATAGATCAATGGGATCCCCTACTTCTACAATTCTACCACTATTCATAACAATAACACGATCCGATATGGACATAGCTTCCTCTTGATCGTGGGTAATATGAAGAGCTGTCAACCCCAAATCCTTCACAAGCTTTCTCAACTCATAGCGTAGCTCAGTTCGAACCTTTACATCGAGAGCACCGAAAGGTTCATCAAGGAGAAGAAGCTCAGCCCTTGAGGTTAAAGCTCTGGCTACAGCTGTCTTCTGTTGCGTACCACCACTCAATTCAGAAGGATATGCGTCTGATCTAGCACTTAGCTTGATCAATTCCAGCATCTCAAGAGCTAAAGGTCTTGTCTCTTCAAGTGACCAACCCCTCACTTCAGGCCCATATGTGATATTGCCCCACACAGTCATATGTGGGAATAGTGCTATGTTCTGGAAGACATAACCTATCCTTCTATCCTCTATTGAAAGCTCGTTTACCAGGTTACCATCTATATATATTTCACCCTCATCTGGTTTGATTATACCTGAAATATTTTTTATGAGAGTTGTTTTACCGCAACCACTAGGACCTATTACTGAAACATATTCCCCATCATTAATTGTGAGGTTAATATTATCATTCGCGACAATATTTCCGTATTTCTTAGTGACATTAACAAGTTTAACTTCTGGCAATTAGATCGCCTCAATCTCTTTGAGAAGACCAATCTTTGGATACTCAAAAACATAACATGTTTCTGGAAGGAACGAAACAACGATGGGTTCATTTGACTTTTGTGACTTATATGCATCGGAAATTAATTTCTTAGAAGATACAGTGATACCATTGTCAAGCTTTATCACATATTCTATTGAGCTACCAATAAACATCGTAGATTCAATCATTCCAGAAAAATTGTTTGATTCAGGTACATCAACCATTCCAATCGATATATCTTCAAGCCTTATGGCTACAACTATTTTTTCACCAACCGTTCTACTAATATCTGAAACATGAATCTTATGACTACCACGGATTTCGATAATAGAACCCGAATCCTCCACTCTTATAACATTCCCCTCAATGAAATTGGCTCCACCGATAAAGCTCATTATGAACGCAGACTGGGGGCTTGTGTAAATCTCATGTGGAGTCCCCATTTGCTCTATCCTACCCTTTCTGATAACCACAACCCTATCCGCAATCATCAAAGCCTCTTCTTGATCATGTGTAACATGAATAGTTGTAAGTCCCTGATCTTCAGCCAATTTCCTTAACTGGGCACGAAGATCAACTCTTAACCTTGCATCCAAAGCACCCAAAGGTTCATCAAGCAAGAGAATTCTAGCCCCAGAAGCTATACCCCTAGCTAGCGCTACCCTTTGTTGCATCCCCCCACTCAATTCATGAGGAAAAGCATCGCGTCTATCCGCTAGCTTAACCATCTCTAAGATCTCTAAGGTTAATCTCTTGACTCTATTCTCATGATAATCTTTAATAACTGGACTGAAAGAGACATTCTGCCAAACATTCATGTGAGGAAAAAGGGCAAACTGTTGGAACATGTATACGGCATTCCGTTCCTCAGGAGGAAGCTCATTAACCAGTCTTCCCGCAATATTTATCTCACCTTCATCTGGTTCAAGTAAACCAGCGATTATTCGAAGCAGAGTAGTCTTACCAGCACCTGTGGGTCCTAGTACACAAACGTATTCTTTATCTTCAATTGATAGATTTAAGTGGTCAAGAGCAGTGATCTCACCGTACTTTTTTGTCACATCTACTAAGTGGATTACTGACACGGACTAAATCACCGTCGTGTTATTATTCTAATGATCGCGAGTAGGATAAGAGATAAGATAATCAAGTAAGTCGAAGTGAATAGAGCTGCTGGTATCGCTAGAGCCTCAACCATGTTAACGACTAAAGCAGGAACAGTAACATCTCTCCCCATTACAATAAAGGTAGCCCCTGTCTCCCCAATTGAATGAGTGAAGGAGAGGATAAATCCCGTGAGGATTCCCCCCTTAATCAATGGAAGAGAAACCATTTCGATAGCGTTATAAGCTGTAGCGCCAAGTGTTCGAGCTGAATCCTCATACATCTGAATATCTGAGCCTTCATAAGCTGCGATTATAGATTCCACTATTACTGGAACTGAGAAGACAATGTGGGTGAGAATAATCAACCATATCCCTGAGCTTACTAGGTTAAAACCATTGGATCCCCAGAGTAGGAGGACTGATAGACCTAAAGACGATGTAGGAATTATCAGAGGTACCTTAAGTACGGATCGAATGATGCCTCCGTACCACCATCTTTTAATAATGAAGGAGAGGGGAATCGCTATACACATCGCTATAAAAGTCGAATTTAAGGCTACAATGATGGAAGTCAAAGTTGCCTTAAGCACTGAATTAAAATAATTAGGCGGACCGAACAGTTGATATAAAACTCCACCTTGAACCTTACCAGTATAGGGATCCGCTGACCAATAAAAGATTACAGAATTTAAAACGATTACGATAGGCACTATAACAGTTATTACAACAATGAATAAGGGTACAAAATCTTTAATACGCGTCAATTTTCTAGAAGCAAATCTCTCAAACCTAATAATCCAATTAGATAAAGTTCTAGGAAAACGATATGGAACACTAAAAAAGCTTGAGCCTCTATTAAGATACACTTCTATAGGTAAAATGATTAACCAAACAATAACTACCAAAAGACTTTCCATAAACGAGGCCGTTGCTAGTTTAAACTCAGATGTCCACCTAACTATCGCTATCGAAGCAATTGAACTCACACCTGAAACGATGAGTGTTGCACCAGTCTCTCCAAGTGAACGTGCAAACGCCAAAACCGATCCTGAAAAGATCCCCGACATGGATAAAGGTAATAAAACTTTTCTAAAAGTTGTGAGAGGATTCGCACCTAGCGTTCGAGAAGCTATCTCGAAA
>JAUWWH010000006.1 GCA_030617005.1 Candidatus Bathyarchaeota archaeon
AAAAAAATGGATCAAATAGACTGAATCAAAAACTATTTTGCTGATCTATAGTAAAATAAAGATATGATAAAAATGATGTTGAATCAAATAAAAAGTGATCTATTCCAACTTAGCAATCCAGAAAAAGCAAAAAGTTTATCTAGATTTTTCAAGACCGGAAAAGGTCAATATGGTGAGGGGGATATTTTTCTTGGAATTCCGGTTCCTGAGCAGCGTAAAGTAGCAAAGAAATATTTTGATCTACCTTTAAATGATCTTCAAGAACTTCTCAGAAGTGAAATTCATGAACATCGATTAACTGCATTACTAATATTACTTGCTAAATATGAAAAAACTGGTAATTCTGGTAAAGACGAAATTTTTAGTTTTTATATGAAAAACACAGAGAATATTAACAATTGGGATTTAGTAGATTTAACTGCACCGAAAATTGTTGGAGACTATTTGTTTAATAAAGATAAATCTATCTTATTCAAACTGGCAAAATCCAATAATTTATGGGAAAGAAGAATCGCAATTCTTTCAACCTTCGGGTTTATCAGAAAAAACAATTTTAAAATCGCATTAAGTATTTCCGAACTGCTTTTACATGATAAACATGATTTAATTCATAAAGCTGTTGGTTGGATGCTTAGAGAAATTGGGAAAAGAGACCAAGAAATAGAAGAACAATTCCTAAGTAAATATAATGTACAAATGCCGCGAACAATGCTCAGATATGCTATTGAGAAATTTGATAAAAAAAAGAGGAAATTCTATCTAACTAAATAATTCATAAAAAACGTTAAGACATACGTGCTCGCTTCTGTATGGCGTCGTTCACTTTTATATTAATCAATGATCAATAGTGATAATATCTCCCAGTATATAGAAACAGTTTCACTACAGTTTTATTCAAAAATTACAGTATAGAAATGGTAACCCGAAGGTTAGTCTATTGCACTATTAAATATACTTCCTCTTTTTTTAAGTATTTAGAATATGATCAGTAAAAGAAGATAATTGATTACCTAATGTTGAGAATATATGCCAAATACAATTGTCAGTGCTCCAATCACACCAAAAAAGGTTCAAAGACTGTACGATTTCCTAAGTCCAATCTATGAACACTTAACTCGAAATGAGAAGCTTTCAAAGGAAAAAGGACTTCAAGTAGCCGATATAAAAAGAGGCTTTATTGCACTTGAAGTCGGGTTTGGAACAGGACAGATTGTAATAGAATTGGCGTTGAGAGTTGGAAAAGACGGTAAAGTGTATGGCATAGATATCTCACCTAAGATGTTGGATAAAACAAGAAAAAAAATCAAGAAGCATGCATTAACTGGAAGAGTCGATCTCCAGCTTGGAGATGCAAGAAAATTGCCTTATAAGGAGGCGGTTTTCGATGTGATTTTTAATAGTTATATGCTAGATTTGATCGATACTCCTGATATTTCAAAAGTTCTAGTGGAATTCAAGCGGGTATTGAAACCAAGAGGACGTTTAGTGCTAGTCAGTTTAAGTAAAGGTGAAAGCTGGTATTCAAACATGAAACTATACGAATGGATCTACAGCAAATGTCCTTCTTTACTCGGTGGATGCAGACCAGTTTTAATTAGATCTTTTCTTGAGGAACTCGGATTCCAGAATGTGAAAAGGAAGTTTTTAATGGCAGGTTGGATTATCCCTGTAGAAATAGTTTGGGGAGACAAACCAAAATAATTTCTCTCCACCAACTTATCATTTTCTTCAATTATAGGAGTTCCGATAACCTCTGGAAGATTCAAAAATGTACTCAAAGTTGGAGGATATTAAATTCTCTTACATTCAATATGAGCCTTTAAAAAATAAAAATCCTAAAAAAAGGGGATGAAGATACCTGTGTCCAGAAAGAGCTTATTTAACAATTTAATATAGAGTTTTAGATGTGATTGTTAAATAAATTAAAAAATGCAAAAAATTTTAGGGGATTATGGAAACTAAGAAAATTTTTTAAAAAAGTATCTCATTATCCCGCAGATAACAAATTTGGGATTAAAAATTAATCTCAAACCTAAACTTTTACTCCCTTCCACTCCTATAAACCCCTACACTCAAACATCCTCCCCCACCCTCCCTTATATTCATATACACATACGCACACACTCTCTCCGCTATACCTATTACACCCACTGCATACACCAGAGTGTATTGAAGAAAGAGATGTTGTTAAACAATTCTCGATGAGATTTCTATATTGAATTGGAACGATTGAGTTCTACCCATTAGGTAAACTGACGGGATTCGAACAGTTAAAAAAATTCATTTTCTCTGACTCCTTTCGTCTTTAAGTCTTATAATAAGAGAGCTTAACTTTGCTAGTTCGATTTCAGAAATTCGAAATTCATTCCCATGCGGACAATCTTCATCTAATGTAGCACAATTTTGCTCTTCATCATAGATTATGGGATATAGTTTACATCCTTCTGGTCTCTTTTCGTAAATCGCGCATTGGTTACCATCATTAAATACGCATTTTCCATCGTAATTCTTTAATTGTAACCACCCATCTTTATTGATAACAAAATGATCATATTTCATCTCCAATTTTTTTATTCGTTCAATATCTTTCTTCAATAAAGGCATCTCGGTTTCTAAACAACACTTAATGCATTTATAATACAGACAAGGATTTTTCAAATACTCACTTCATGATAATTCGATTATGGAAGATACAGAACTTGTACTATTGCGTTTGGTCTCCATACAATGTTAAACAAACCTTAAGACTTCAATTCAAGACTTTAAGATAACTTTAATAGATTTCTTTAAGAGTCTCACATGAGTAGTCGATATCATACCTATCTATTATCCTTTGAGGTACTCTTCTACAGAAGCTGTGATTCCTCTTTGAGAGGCTTTATAAGGTAGGACCTATATATGAGATGAGAAACTTTCGTTGTTCGGTTGTACTTTTCCAACGGACTTTTGAGTGGTTTTTTTCTATTGAGGTAGTTATTTGGATAAAAGAAAGATCATAAATGAATCTCAGATTAGACCTCGATTGCCTAATAGGGCATCTGAGGTTTTAGGAATAGCTGAAAAGTTGTTAGGATATGATAGAATCTTAGTTCGATATCTTGATGGATTCACACGATTGTGTAGAATTCGAGATAAGATGAAACGGAGAGTATGGCTCAGGGTTAATGATGTCGATATCGTCGATCCATGGAACTTCCAAGCAACCAAGCGAGGAGATATAACCTATCGAGATAGACAGAACCAAGCGGATCAGTTAAGGAACAATGACTACTTGAAGATCGTTCCCACTCTTAAAGGAGCGTCATAACTTTTGAGACCGAGAATAGGACTATTCGAAGAAAAGAGAGGTCGACCACGGGGTCAATCCAAAGAGTATTATGATTATCTTAAATCAGTTGTGTCATTAGCAAATTATCATGATTTAGACCCGAAACAATTAGCAGATGCCTTCTCTGAAGCATTGGAAAATACAAGCGCTCACTGCGGAAGTTTAGAGATCTCTTGTAGAGACATGAATCATGATTCTCCCACATTTCTTATAATGAAAAACGAGCAAGTGGTCTGGCAGTCCACGATAAAAATGGAGAGTATCAGACACCCAGACATTAGAAATTACCTAAAAAATCTCCCAATACCTTTTAACTCAAAGAAGAAAAAACATAATATTCCCCAGAAAATTGGAATCTTAAGATTTGGCATGAAAGGAATTTCAGTCAGAGGAAAAATCATCGAGGTTCCTCCACCTAAAACTGTTAGGACGAGATTCGGAACCTTCGCTGATGTCTCTAATGTGATGGTTGCTGATGAAACTGGATCAGTGAGGCTTAGCTTATGGAACGGTCAAATAGATCAATTTCATATGGGGGATTATATTGAATGTTCAACCTGTACTGTCCATAGATTTAGAGGTGAACTTCAGCTAAGGCTTGGAAGAAAAGGTACACTGTCAACCATAAACGAACTTTAGCAATCAGAATTGATTCAATCTCCACAGTTGAGATAGAACTATAAGGTGAATATGAAGACCAAAATCAAGAATAACATGCGTAATATTTTTTTCTAGTCTATGTCAAATAACAAACATAACAGAAGATCACTAAGAATGTTTAATGCAGCTTTTTCGCCGATTTCCTTTAGTCGCGCAAATCAGTATTAAGAGGAATGTTTTCCTACGAAGGATTTCGGAGTTCTCAGTACTTTAACTTGTTTACTATTTTTACCCAACCAACATATTTCCCATTTCTGCAAATACAATTTATTACATTTTAGGTTAGATCCTTAATCGTTCCTCCTTCATCAAATTTGTAAAGAAATATTTGGATGGGTGATAAAAATTTAATATCGTTAGCATTAACATTTGATATAGTTAGAGGAAAAATAGTTTTGGATATTAATGAAATAACAATAACGGTAAAAGTCAAAGACTTACTGTTCCCTGTAGTTGATTACGGAGAGGGACCAGTTGTTCTTCTACTACACGGTTTTCCAGATTCACGGTATCTGTGGCGATACCAGATTCCAATACTTGCTGAAGCAGGCTTACGTATTATAGCTCCTGATCTTCGAGGTTTCGGTGACGCTCCTAAACCAAGTTCGGTTGATGATTATAAGATCTCAATTGTAATAAATGACATAATTGAGATTCTAGACGCACAAAACATAAAACAGGTACGTGTTGTTGGACATGATTGGGGAGCTGCTGTGGCTTGGAGACTGGCAGCTTACTACCCCGGAAAGGTTGAACGTTTAGCCTGTCTATCAGTCGGTTGCCTAGGAACTTCTGACTCTGGAACCATTGAACAGAGGGAACGCTCTTGGTATGTCTACTTCTTTCAATTCGAAGGTATTACGGAAGCGTGGCTACGTCACGACAATTGGAAGTTATTTCGTGAATTAACAAGGGGAAATGGTGACATGAAACGATATTTGAAAGACCTTTCACGACCAGGTGCTTTGACATCTGCTCTAAATTGGTACCGTGCTAATGCTAAGTTGGAACTGCCAACCAAACACAAAGCTGAATTTCCAAATATTACCTGTCCAGTACTCGGCATTTGGAGTGATGGGGATAACTATCTAACTGAAAGGCAGCTTCGTAATTCCCATGAGAAGATTGAAGGATCATGGCGCTATGAAAAAATAAAGGGGGCTAGTCACTGGATGATGCTCGATAAACCTGATGAACTGAATCGGTTGTTAGTCAAATTTCTGACTAAATGACTTGAATCCATAATTTAAGTTAAGAATCTTAACTTCCATTTTATTAAATCCCAAATTATTATTCGTCCAATATCTAATTACGTATATTTAGTTTAATCACTAAATTAATCGAACTGTAAAAATTCAATTTTAATGTAGATTATCAGTCCAAATCTTTGGGTTTATATATCGTATCATATCTCAAATTATCTGGAGGTTCATGAATAAGGTGGATGTTGTTACCACATTGATTTGTTCGCGAGATCAACTTTATAAGTAGATAAACACCCTTTTTTCTTGTTTAGAGAATCTCAACAGAACATTGCTTATACTTTACATTTTTTTACTATAATAATAGGGAGTAGTTGGTGCGATAAACACGAAAAAATACCTATTGTAAAGTATAACAGGGGTTAACATGTGCATAAACTAACTAAAAAAGGAAGCCCTCGCTAGAGCCTGTACCATGCCACCCGTAATAAGACCCTTTTTGACAAACTCTTTGAGAAGAGATGAGCTACTTAGGGGATTTACGCATGCAGAGCAGACTTTCAAATCCTGCGAGGGCATAAAACGATTATGTTACTCTTACTATAAAACATTTATGAAGCAACGGCATAATTGATTGAGTGACCCGTTCTTACTCAAAGAGAGACTTCTTATAAGGTTTGAATAGATGAAGACTAATGATAAACAGATCATCAAATAATAACTTATCACTGATACTCTAAAAGAAAAGGCTAGTGTCCCCCTCACCCTCTGTTTTTTAAAAAAATAGTAGAATAATATTTATTGCAGAAAACTCTAACTTTACAGGAAAAAACGATGGCATCGACTAACACATCCATCGTAACCACCAAATCTATTGTAACAGTGATATCCCAGAAGATCGTCCCAAAATCTCTGATACACTAACTTGGTTTCCACACATTTCTTATCTCTATTGTGAAAGATGATAAAGATGCAGGGCAATGCATATAATGCGGTTACAACATTTAAGTACAAAAAGGGACTATTCCCCTTGCGATGGTAAAGAATGGTAGATGTGCCAACGAAAAAGAGACCTTCACCCGAGAAGATTGGGGAAGCCAAGACCTAGGCGCTTTGGGAAAAAGAAGTCAGTGTCTTCGAATGGTACTACGACAATCAAGAAAACTTTTACGTGTTAGAAGGGGAAGGGACAGTGACCTGGAATGGAAACGCGATCTCCTTCAAGAAAGGGGACCTTGTCGTCTTCCCGAAAGGACTCAGTTGTACCTAGAATGTACACAAGCGACTTCGGAAACACTACAAATTTAGGTAATACATCACTCCTCTAATAGGATCCATCATTTGTATTTAATGGGTCACCTTTTCAGGTTAACCTTACGACCATCCTTTAGATTAATCCCCTACTTTAGTAGGTACGTATGATCATGATGCATCAGGCATAGCACTAACTATATTCGTTCCAGTCTTTCCTCACGAAAATGCAGATTCTGGTTCCTAGCTACACGGTTATTCAATGATGAATGTGAGGGTCCACATCTCTGCCTTGAATGTTTGAAGCACCGTATAGATGGGGTTTCCTTGGTCATCGAAGGTCAGTATATAAGTGTTGATGTAGACTTCAACGACATAATCACCCGGAGTGAGATTACCGATGGATATGAGCACCAAGGGGTTAGTGAAGGCTTGTGTGACTGCAACGCCGTCACCTGGATTGGTAAAATCAACGTTGCATCGAAATTTCACGGGGTAAGATTCAAACCAGCTGAAAGACATGACGTAGATGCCGTAGCCACCGGTCGGGTGATTACCTCGCGCCAGGATGATACTTATAAAGTCCTCAGTGGAAGCCTGAAGTGTCACGTGTTCCTTGAGCTGAAGCCAGTACTCATTCTGGAGGCTAGAGGTGTTTGTCTCATCTGAGGTGGCTTGTTTAATCATGGGGTTGAAGTCCGTGGCGACGACGTGGATGCCTTGCTCGAAGAGGTCGACACCACCAGAATAGTCATAGACAGTATTCTGTGATGGGGAGTAGGTGTTAAAAGCTCGGCGGTGTAGCGTACCATCCCAGAATGTACGATCACCCACCAGTACCGTGATCTTGTAGGTTGCGTTTTCAGGGTGCACTATGGGATACTTGGTCGTGACTGTGAGACCGCTTGCTCGGTAGATATAGGTCTCATAACCAAGAATACTGTCCCGTGTCTCTCTGCCCCCAGTCCAGTTCAGCGTGAGAAGATCTGGAAAATCCATTTGCAACTCGGATCGTAGATAGAGCAGCGTATAGTCTCTAACAAATGCAGGTTTGAGGACTGCATTCAGCCATTGCTCAAATACAGCCGTAGGATATGTCTCGATCCAGGTATGACCGTACTGAAAGCAGCTCCAGTTAAAATTTTCGCTGAATGTACCGATCGATGTCCAGACATACAAACTCTCATCCTGAGGACATGTGATCTCACTTGTTACATTGGACGGAGGAGCATAAACGTGGTAGATCGCAACTGACCCGACGACAACAAAGAGGAGCATGAACGCAACTATTTTACGATTCATATCCTTTCATCATTACAATATACTGATAACAGTCAGGTTTATTATCCTATAGATTAGAACAACATATGGGTAGTTTACTTAAAGATAGATACTATTAGAGAAAAAAATTTCAATAAATCATTTGATATGGTTATTAAAAACCGGTAATTAAGCACTTAAACAATAAATCCATCTTTCATCATACCCTACTCTAAACATAGAGAGATTACGCCCTAGCTTAAGGTACAAATATAAAATAGTCTCAAACGCGCGTTTGGAATGATGTAACAATAACAGGAAACAATGCCCGGTCTTTCGCCTCGTCTACTGTTTCTGACTCCGTTTTATTATTGGAAAAGAACAGGTGGCCCTACCTAGACGTTACATCAAATGTATTAACTGTATTAAACACATGTGTAATAACCTAAGTATTGAGGATAGTGAATTCATCAGCCATCAATTACACTATAAGGTTCTGATTAACAGAACACTATGCATAACTTCACACTTAATTGGAGATTGTGTAGCTGGCTAGCTCTGGGCAGATTTGACTTTTCAACTAACCTAACCTGCTCTCCATCTAATCATAGAAGTTGAACAATTATAAACTCTCAGAGTACACTAGTTTATTTAAACCCTCTATGAAAGCTTTGATATCCTCAATGTCGATGCCATAATGAGTACACAACCTGGTAATAGTTCCGCTGGCTCTAGTCTTCCAGCCTAATTTTCTACAAGCTTCAATCCAGTCAGAGCTTGTCCAATCGATACCAGCGAAGTCAATATTGACCATATTAGTCTTCACGAGATTCAGTACCCTTATGCCATTAATTTTTTTAAGGCCTTCTGCAAGCAGTCTTGCAGTCTCATGGTCTTCCGTAAGCCGGTTCACCATTTTGGTTAAAGCAATGATTCCTGGTGCTGCTATTATGCCGGCTTGTCTCATCCCTCCACCTAACATCTTCCGATATTTCCGTGCCTTTTTAACAAATTCACCTCTCCCAACGACAACTGAGCCTACTGGTGCTGAAAGTCCCTTGGACAGACAGATCATGACAGTGTCTGCATATTGGGTTAGCTTCTTTACGTCAATCTCCAGTGCTATGGCAGCGTTAAAAATTCGGGCTCCATCCAAGTGGACGCATAAGTCATGCTCTTTAGCTATTTCCCAGTCTGCTTTAAGCTGTTCTGGAGTAAGAGGAATACCACCTGCAGTATTGTGAGTGTTTTCTACACACAAGAGGTGGGTCCTAGGATAGTGTATGTTGTCCGCTCTTATTGCTCTCTTAATATCCTCTGGCCTCATCCACCCCAACTCTCCAACTATAGGTCTTACCATAAGGTTTCCCAAGACAGCTAGACCACCCACCTCATTCAAGTAGATGTGGCTTCGGGCTTCTAGAATGATCTCGTCACCCCTCTGGGTATGAGCTAGAACGGAGACAGCGTTTCCCTGAGTCCCACTAGTTACGAAGAGACCTGCTTCCTTCCCCAGCATCTCTGCTGCTAACCTCTCAAGTTCGTTTACGGTGGGATCCTCCCCGTAGACATCGTCTCCAACAGCGGCTTCTGCTGCTGCTTCTCTCATCTCAGGTGTGGGCCAGGTTACCGTGTCGCTCCTGAAGTCCAAATTTTTTTCCAAATAATTCACTACTCACCCTATTGAAACAAGAACAAAATAAAAATTCTCTTTTATATTATCCATTTGGGTTGAAGATAAACTTCACCGACGCTCATGATACCAGACGACATTGACAACGTACTCTGATCTCTGGGTAGCTGAAGTAAACTAGCTAGCTCCCCTGCTTCTCATCTTACATCGCCTTTTAAATGTTTCCATAATTCGAAGGTTTACTATGGGTACAGCAACAGCGTTCCATGAACTAGTATACAACGCGCGTTATCTGGTAACTAAGAGGAGATAATACAGCGCTGGACAAAATACTACCCTCCTTTTTTATTTTAAAGTAACTCGAAGGATAAATGAAGCATATTGCGAGAATACACCCTCTATGTTTTAGGACACTTGAAACAAATTCTTAATGAATGGAAGAATGATCAACCCCCTAAGATAAAAAAAAATCTGGTGGTCCTTCATTGAGTTCTGGAGAGAAGACGTAGATGTAAAATGGAAGAACTACAAGAGAGAATTTAGAAACTTCAGAATAAAATGAACTGCGTAGCACACGCTGAAAAGAGGAATTATACAAAATAGGCCCGATATAATTATTCGAATATATTCATGAAGCTCTAAGTTAGCCCTTTTGAATACTCCTCTTTAAATCAGGATATGTATGTGGAGGATTATTATTGAATATTATTTTTTCAGAGTACCTTGACTAGCAAAGAATGAAGTTTTTACCACTGAAAAGGAGCCCATACTAGTTTACTTCTGTATTATTCTTCCATGAAATTCATAGCCAGTGCACCATAAAGTACAATGTCGTGACCGAGGGGTGTTACATCTATCTCTGGTATTCGGTTTACTGAGAGATCTTTTATAAATCTCTTGATCGGTTCAAGAACCAGTTTTGTATTATTGAGCGTGACGCTGCCCCCGATTGTTATAAGTTCAGGATCATACGCGGCTATAACATTGGCAATGCCAATGGCATTTAGCCACCCTAAGTTTTCAACTATTTTTAGGCATATCTCGTCTCCTACTTTTGCAGCATCGTAGACCATCTTAGCCTTAACATTTTCAAGATTTCTATTCGATAATTTAGCTAACTTGCTTTTCTCAAAATCAGTCTGTGCATTGTTATCTTTAATTTAAAACTTTACATAGTTGGGGATGTTGTTTCCTGAACAGTATGCTTCCCAATGCCCTTTTTTACCACATCCGCATTCTAATGCCCCTGATAAGTCTATGTAAGTGTGACCCATCTCCGCAGCATTACCATCTTTACCCGTTATAAGCTTTCCATTTACATATGCACCGCAGCCTATACCGCTACTTATTGTTACGTATGCTAAATTATCAATTCCATCTCCCAAACCGAACATCTTCTCGCCTAAGACCGCGGCGCTGCAATCATTTAAAAAGTGAATTGGTACTTTGAATGCTGTCTCTATGGGATCTCTTATTGGAATATTGTTAAATGGCAGGTTTGGTGCGATGAGTATAATTCCACGTTTAATGTCGAGTGGGCCGAGGGAACCGATTCCGATACCTTTTATCCTGTTATAGTCAACATGCAGGGAATTAATTATTCTTATTATCTGATTAGCTATACCCTTTGACCCATTATTGATGTTAATCCTTTCTGTAATCTTTCTTAAAATGTTCCCCTCTTTATCTCCTAGTGCAACCCTTATGTTTGTTGCACCGAGATCGACACTTAAAGCATTCATAGATTAATGTTAAAGCTTAACTGGGTTATATTCTATTATCCATAGCATGCGCTAAATTGTCAAGGTCTACGATGAAGCACGACTCCTATCAGAAAAGAACAATTATTAATTCTGAGAGATCTTTAAATTCATAGTGTGGCTTTGGTGTTTCAGGGGTCAAATTTTGATTTTTTCTGTTTAACCAGGCAACTTGTAGACCTGCTTTGTAGGCATTGATTATATCATCTTTTTAAGAATTTCCAACATAGAGTATTTGAGAAGCAGGAAATGATTATTCATTTATTAGGAACTCGAAGATTTCAGTATCGGGCTTAGCGTATCCGACTTTACCAGTCTCACCACTTTCCAGTCATCTTCTGCTTAGCAACTATCCCCTCCAGTATGCGTATGATTCTCTCTCGGCTGTACTTTGGGTAGTGGTTCATCA
>JAUWWH010000147.1 GCA_030617005.1 Candidatus Bathyarchaeota archaeon
AACACCGGCGAAACATCTCCCTCGCTATGCGGAGGAGGAAGCAGAGGGATGTTGCCAAGTAAAGTTGCTGTTAGCACGCGCTAGACCTATTCATACCACCCATATTTAAATACGGTTAAATAAAATAAACTGTTGAATGTGTTTTGAGAAAAAAAGAGAATAAAAATGGTCAGATACCCATTTTACTCGACTTTAAAAAGCTTCTTTTCACTCTCATAATTATTATGCTCGTTAGTCTACCTATTTTAACGATTAATGTAAAAGCGAACAAAGAACCAGATTGGTCTAGCAATTGGGAGAAGAATGATATTGAACGCCTCAGCAAAGGTGCTCAATGGTATGAAGGTCATGAGATTAACCGACCCGCAGTTTTAAACGGTGAAGTCTATTATCTTTACCAGAGACCCACATCTCGACCGGCTAACCCTTTTCTAAGATACAATGATACTCCAGTCTTCACATTTACAAACGAGGATGGGTCGCATCCACAGACCTTTTGGATGCACTATAAACATGGTGATGAGATCCTCTGGGTTGGCCAAATCCTTCAATTGAACTCCTCCGGTGACATCTTATATTTACCTGCAGCAACAGTTCTACTAAAGGATAATAGTTTCTATGAAGCCATTATCCCCGATACTGTGAATTGTAATGAGCTGATTGGAGTCAGCTATTACAATGGTAAATGGTACGCTGGTGAACGGTCAGGTGATACTTTTAACTATTACACACCAACATATCCGCGGGGTGGAGGTCTGTGGGAGTCAACGGATGGTCTCAACTGGGTTCGAGATACGCGTCCAATAAAAGAGGATCCCATAAAAAGTAAATACGGACGGGAACTCCTCCTCGCCACCTTGAATGGCCATTTATACGGGTTCTATCAAGGCTCATCAAATACAAAAACACTCATTCGAAGGTTAAATACGGATGAGAACATTTGCGAATCACCTTCATTGAATCAAGGTTTAGTCCCTTTTCAAATTCACCAGGAAGGTTTTGATTGGAAAGGGTACATTCCCTTGAGAACTGGAGAAGATTTAGGTTGGTTTGATGGCGACACGCTTAAATTTCAACATTTTGAACCCATTGATGGTCGAGAAGTTCAAGACGCTATTCCCATCGGAATTTACGAAAACAACTTGGTAATAACGGTTAGAAGCGGAAACGAATACACTGTCCTCAGTCTCTCAGAACCTTTCGGTAAACCAGTTAAAATAGCGGATAACTGGATGGAAGGTTGGGGCGTAAGAGGAACAATTGATGGAGATTATGCCTATTTAGGAGTGAGATGTTCAGGGTATTCAGCTCTAGACCGATTATTCTTAAAGGAGATATTACCGACCGAGATCTCTGTTTCTTCACTCTCATCAGCATCCGTTGGATCAGAGGTTGGAATCAATGGTCGATTAATCTGTAATGAGAAAGGCGTTTCAGAAGTCAACGTACTTCTAAGATATAGTTTAGATAATGGAGAAACATGGAACGATATAACAGAGGTTAAGACAACAACTGATGGACACTTTTCGGTTTTTTGGATCCCATCAACCACTGGAAATTCTATAATAAACGCTGTTTGGGCTGGCAACGAAACCTTATCTAAGTCAAACACTACTTACAAATTATATGTAACTTCGTTACCAGAAACTTTTGCCAGAATAGTTAAAAAGTACTACATAATATATTATTAAGTTGTGGTATAGTAGAAGTTAAACGTACTACGGTTATCTCCATCTACTCTTACCTCTCTTCTTGCTTTGCCCACTCTTCTTCTTACGCTTCTTCTTCTTTTTAGTCTCTTGAGCTTTACCGCGATCTTTACCCATCTTCCAAAATCTCCTTTAATGGACAACATAGAGTAATATGTCTTAAAAGAATCATAAGGGTCATTATCTTTCCCCGATCTGATGTTTCAGGTTCAGTTGATAACCTAAATCTTTCAAGTTCATCAGTAGTATAATTATACTCAATATCATCTTCATGGTGGTAACGGTAACTATCCTCAGCATTTCCCACTTCACAAATATCCTTCAGAGGACAAATATGACAATGAACCAATTCCTGTAATTTACCATTAATCTTAGTTTTCATTCTTACAAAATCTCCTTTTCTTCTTTAAACGTATTTGGTAGATAATTTATTCTTCCACAAGTCAAACAAAACTCTCCATCTTCACTATGTATTCTGGAAGTTCTACAACGAGGACAATGTCTGCTTTTTAGACCTAATAAAAGTCTATCTCTTTTCATTCTTTCAAACCTCTCATAATTCTATTTCAGAAACTTTCTCAATGTACTTCTCTGATGTGGAAAATGTGAAAGCGACCACTTCATCACTTACCTTGTCAGGAACATAAACATCAACATGGTTAAATCCAAGCGCTTTAGCCTGAATAACTAACTCTTTAAACCTTTCTTCCCATGAAGTCATCTTTCAAAATCTCCTTTTGAAGCGTCTATAAAAATCAGCAATAGGTCTTCTATGAGATGCCGTCACAAATCCATGATTAATATAACGAATATATCTATCTTTTTTGGAAACAGTAACAGCATCATTAATATTCTTTAATTTCTTTTGTAAATCTTCAGATAAATTTAGTATCTGAACAAAACCAAGATGAGTCCATCCAGATAAATAATAAAAAGGTTGTTTCATTCTTTCAAAATCTCCCTTATTTTACGTTAAACAAACTCAAATCTAAATCCCAACCAAGATTCATATTCCGTAATTCCCTTTTACGATTCTCGCCTTTCCTTAAACCTGCATCTGTATCCTCAAAGACTTCAACGTGACAACGACTAACGCCAACACTTCCAGATAATACATATACTCATTCTTTCAAAATCTCCTACTTTTCAATATCGAATAACTTCTTTTTTATTTCCTTTTCAATATCGAATAACTTCTTTTTTATCAATTCCATAGCAAATTTAGTGAGTATAGGACAGTCAATAGCACAACATTTAAAGCGACCATCTTCTAAAGGACATCCTTTCATTCTTTCAAAGTCTCCTTTAACAGGACCAGTTTATCCCTTCTTGAGCAAGTCGCAAAACGATCTCATCGCATTGAACCTTACCAATCCTGTTTCTCCAGTTGGTGAATGCTCTGCGCCTGCCCTTCTGACTCTCAAGGTAATGATGGAAATCGTCTGGATTCATAACGTCGCAACTCCAATAATCAAACAGTAGCCGATGATACGCGCAGGAAGTGTCTTGTCCAAGGAGGGGTGTTGAGTCCTGGGGATTGCTGCAGTCTTTAACGGAGCATTTTTTAACTTTCGGCTGAGCCGTTCTAATGTTTTTGTAGCGAATTTCAAAATCCTTGAATGTAATTGTTTCAGTCATTCTTTCAAAATCTCCTCAATTCTACCTAAATCCATATATTTCATGCCAATTTATTTTCTCTAAAGGAATGTCCACTAAACGCTTGTTTTTAATATCTTTAGATAGTAATGTCAATTCAACATCTGAATAAGCACCCTCTCTCAAAGAAATCGAAATTTCAAATTCAATATTTTTTGTGGGAGTAAATTTACAATTTGGACATTTTACAAAACAGCCAAACTTTTCAAAACCACAACGCATACAAATAGCTTTAGTCATCTTTCAAAATCTCCTCATCCTTTCCTGTTCCACCACAAGATTTACATTTCCGCCAAAAATCATCACCAATATCATCACGAGATTCATCATAAGTTTCACCTTTTCCACCACAATCCTTACAAGGTTTTGAACTCATTCTTTCAAAATCTCCCTAAAACAAAACCTGTGAAGATACTTAAACAAATAAGGAGTACAATGAACATTATTTTAAAAATCAAATCGTTCCTTCTCAAAGACTTAGTTAACGCATCTGATTTCTCTCTATCCTTACAACAAATAACTTCCATCCATGTACCATAACTTTCTGGACAATAAACTGAATATAAATCCCTTACACATAATCTGCTTTTACTTTTATGATGAAAACATTTCATTCTTTCAAAATCACCTTCATTTTTCACCTTTCTTCTCTTATTTACCTAATGAGCCATGTGCAAGATTTTTATTCCCTTTAAGAGTTATCCCC
>JAUWWH010000215.1 GCA_030617005.1 Candidatus Bathyarchaeota archaeon
CATCAATATGAGATTGATAACTATCCTCCGGGTCTATGACAGAGGCAATTCCACCCTGAGCTAGATTAGTATTTGAGTCTATTATCTGCTTCTTTGTTACAATAATCACTTTACCGAGTTTTCTAGCTTTAATAGCAAAGTTTAATCCAGCTATTCCACTACCTAAAACCAATAAATCAGACGTTTCATTTTCAGCCATTACTCTAGTCAACTCATCAAAAATGTTTAATCTTCAAAAATTTATGTTCCCTATTTCAATATCTTGTTGGTTATATTATTCTACCATTTAAAGTTGTAAACAGAGATGTGAGATCTATGATTGTAAATCATTTAATAACAAGAGACTTGCCGTATTCTACATAACCTGAAGAAAAGGTTTACTATAAAAAATTTATGACTCGGTTTATTTATCTACTCCTTTTGTAAGATTGAAGGTACTACGCAACCGTCATAGTTAGAAAATCGTAAAAACAATTACCAACTGAAAGAATCATCTAAGAGAAAACACAATATTCAGTAGAGGAGCAGTATTATATTGATTAAAAAATGTAAGAGATTAAATTAATATTAAAGTACTCCAATTACCAATATCCAAGTTTACAATAAGAGAGGGATAGAAATTATCCAATAATAAACATACTAACAGAAGAGACTACTACGAAGTATTAGAGGTATCTAGAAATGTCACAAAGAAAGAGTTAAAGGATGCTTATCGTAAACTAGCATTAAAATATCATCCAGATCGAAATAAAAAACCTGAAGCTGAAGAGACCTTCAAAGAAATATCAGAAGCTTATGCTGTTTTATCAGATGATGAAAAACGTAGACAATACGATACGTATGGACATGCTGGAATAGGTGAGAGATATTCCTCTGAAGATCTCTTCAGAGGGGTAAACTTCGACGAGATTTTTAGAGATGTGGGATTTGGGGGTTTTGATATCTTTAACACATTCTTTGGTCATCGAAGAGCTCAAAGATATGGAGTCCAAAGAGGAGCTGACCTCAGATATGATATGGAGATAATTTTAGAAGACGTCTCTTCAGGATTGGAAAGGGAGATTAATGTATCTCGAAGAGAGATTTGTGAAGTATGTAATGGTAGTGGTGCAGAGCCTGGAACCCAACCTAAACAATGTCCGCAATGTAAAGGAACAGGTCAAGTACAGCACGTACGGTCGACAGGTTTTGCCCGATTTGTACAAATCACAAGATGTAATGCATGTAGAGGAAAAGGAAGAATTGTTGAATCTAAATGTAAAAGTTGTCGCGGGAGTGGCCTTGTATCTAGAACTCGAAAGATAAGTGTGAAGATCCCCAAAGGAATTGAAAGTGGTTCTAGGTTAAGATTGAGCAGGCAAGGAGAAGCAGGGGAACAAGGTGGACCTTCAGGCGATTTATATGTCGTGATTTATGTAAAACATCATAAAATCTTTCAGAGAAGCAATAGTAACATTCTCTGTGATATCCCTATTGGATTTACACAAGCTACCCTCGGAGCTGAGATTAACGTACCTACATTAAACGGAAAAGTTAAACTTAGAATTCCGAAGGGTACACAGACTCATACTATTTTTCGATTAAAGGGTAAAGGTTTACCACGTTTACATGGTTATGGTAGAGGTAATGAACTTATCAGAGTTATTGTACGCACGCCTAAAAAGTTGACCTCTAAACAAAAGCAACTGTTAACTAAATTAGCAAAAGAACTGGGTGAAACTGTATCCAAGAAAAAGGGATTTTTCAAGTAGAGTGACTGATTGTCGTTCATTTTGTACTAGTATTAAAAAATATAAGAATTGGAACTTATTGGATGAGTAAATGAGATATAATACATAATAATGAACAAAACTTGGGATGTAGTATTTTACACTAAACCGTAAGTAACAATGATTGAAAGAAAAATAAATGAAATAGTAGAATCGCTAGGGTCGAATAAAACCAACCAGTATATTTTTGAACCTTATGTAATAACAAGGTGAGATGTAGATATACTATGTGAATAGAAGTCAAGTTGTAACAATCTTTTTATCTAAGACGGATACTAGTAAAAGAAGCTGGGTTTAGTTTTCTCAAGATACAAATGATGAGACAGAAAAGGAGAATGGATGAGTATCGTGAACATAGAGGATAATACTTCTTATGTTTAATACAAATAATATTACGGAGGAAATGAATTGACTATTAAGAAGGGGGATTTTATCCGTATAGAGTACTCAACTACGATCAAAGAGACAGGAGAACTTTTTGATACAACATTAGAAGAAGAAGCAAAGAGTGAAAAAATATACAAGGAAAATGGAATCTATGAACCTATGCTTGTTGTTGTGGGTGAGAGTTGGGTTCTAAAGGGGCTTGATAATTCTCTTATAGATCTAGAAGTAGGTAAGGAAGCAATAATTGAGATTTCTCCTGAACAGGGATTTGGGCTTAGAGATCCAGCTAAAATCCGTTTAATCCCTATACGAAGGCTCCGGAAGAAGAACATTACACCGTATACAGGTGCTCAAGTGGAAATAGATGGTAAACTGGGGATTATTAGATCAGTTGGAGCTGGACGGGTTCAAATTGATTTTAATCCTCCATTAGCAGGGAAAACTCTAATTTATAAATTGACTGTTAAGGAGCATATTAAGAGTAAAAAGGAGAAAGCAAAAGCGTTGATCCATAGGAGAATCCCTTCCGTTAATATTGAAAAGTTTAAGATAAGAATAACAGCTAAAAAATTTACAGTTGACTTTCCTGAAGATGCTTTTTATCTGGAAGGTATACAATTTATTAAGCGCGGTATTTTATCAGATCAACAAAAATTTTTTCCAAGAATTGAGAAAACAGTGTTTACGGAGACCTTTATAAAAGAAAAACTTACTCAACAAACCGTTGAACCTTCACAAGGACAAGAGAACGATTCAAAAGACACTTGACTGGATCTTTAACACTAAGAATCTTACATTTATCACCATTTACAAGACCTAAAGGTACACACTTTTTGTAACTTCGACATGAAACATCCTGACATTCCTGAGACTTAAAGGTAATTATTCCAGAGGGAAAGGCAAGTCTGGGTTCTATATTTAC
>JAUWWH010000181.1 GCA_030617005.1 Candidatus Bathyarchaeota archaeon
ATATTGGAGGAAGATGGAAAGGTTAGGGTTAAACAAGAATCGTCTACAACTTGCATGGATAAGTGCAGCTGAAGGTGAAAAGTTTGCATCTAAAATCAAGGAAATGAAACAGATCTTGGATAGAATTGATAAAGATGAAATTAGAAATACAATAGCAAAGTTAACCACAAAAACATGAAATCAAGGAGTTTAGAATTAAGATCTGATAAAAAATAGGAGAAGGGTACTACATCTCTTACTAGTTTACTTTTTACATTTTCATTTGTTTTACTAAAAGTATATATGTAATCCGACATTCTTCGGAATATAACCAGAGGGTAAACAGGGAATAAATATGAGCCAGATAGAAGAACTGCGTGAATGTGAACTTTGTGGAAAAAGAGGAGAGGACTTGAGCCGGTTCTCTGCAAATCATAAAGAATTGGGGTTGATCATGGTTTGCCAAGAGTGTTGGGTAAGCCTTTATGATGATAATCACATGGTAAGCAGTAGCACTGGAAGTTTAAATAAAAGCCCATGTGCTAACTGTTCAAATTCAACGTGTAGATTTTAAAATTTTAAGGAGATCCTTAAAAAAGGGATAAAATCAGGATTTTTCTTAGTTAGGTTTGATTTCCTACCTAAGTGAACATATCGTAATAAAACTACATAAATGTCATGTTACAATTTTGATATTTTCAGTCAAAAAACGAGTAAATTTGAGATTTTTTCTAAGAATTATTTAAGTTTTTTCCATTATTAATAATTGTGAAGTCATTTTTTTAAGATATTATTTGTTGATAGGGATAAAAAATTTTATTTAGATGTCGAGTAATGCTGTTTTCTCTGTAAACCCAATCTTATGTTGATAAATTCTGTTAAGATACGATTAACAAAGACGGCACTTGGCTTCCCCCAAGTAATCCCATGGCAATTTGGATTGGCATAGATATAGAACCCTCTATTTCCCCCCGTATTACGGGATTTATATAGGTTTTTGCTCTTATAACCCTGATTTCTAATTGTAAAATAAGCCTCGTTTGGGTTTCCATATTTAGGTTCAATAAGTATTTTAAATGGCCAGAGCTCACAAGCAATAGGTTTCATATGTTGAATGTTACATAAATATCTGTGTTGTGATTTTATAAGGAAGGGACACAAACCCTCAACTGTTTTTCTTAGATAGAATCCACCTATACTCTGTATTGCCATACCATAACCATAAGCCCTTGTAATATTTACCCAATCCTTTACCGAAAGTTGGACAGTGTATCTACAGCAATCACCACAACCTAAACATTGCCATGATTTTACTCTACTCCATGGAATAAACTTCAAAAATCTTTTCGCCCCTTTACGAGCTTTCTTATCGATTATAAGAAGCTATTTCATAAACTGCTTGAGCTTAAGGTTTTCCTTTTAAACTTTGAAGAGAGACAGAAATTGATGATCATAATAGTCTATGTTCCATTATTGAATGATATTTGTTCTGTTCACAATCCCATTTTTACAGTAAAAGGTTTGACCGTTAAATGTTTTGAAGAACCTTAGTTTTCTCTAAATGTAGTAAAAAATGATAGATGCATATTTCATTCCGTTATGAATTAATTTAGAAACTTGAAATAAACAAATGCATCTTCATTTCCGTAGTATAAGTGTATTGTATGCGTATATTCAAATCCTAATGCTTCATAAAATCTCTGGGCAGTTATATTGCCGCGCCTTACTTCTAATCTAACTGAATTCATTCGAATATCCTTCAAAAAATGAATTATGGCAGTTATAAGACTTTTCCCAATTCCTTTTCTCTTTTCTGAAGGAATGACGGCAATTGAGATTATTAGACCAACATCTGTCTGGGTAGTAGCAATAATATAGCCAACTATATCTCCTTTTTTCACTGCTACGAGGAATGACTTTGGATTCCAAAAATAGAGGGATGTGATGAAGGTTAATGGATAGGGATTCTTAAATGAGATCTTTTCTATTTTGTGAACAGTAGCTAATTCCCTTGAATAAACTGTACGGATCTCAATTTCTCGCATTAAAATCCCTTCAGTGATATAGTTTTGTCTGCTTCCCCTCCTTTATGAGTGTTTTAAAATCTATACCCAACCGTAAGGCGTTTCGAAAAGTGATTTTATAATTCAGCGAAGGGGTGAATGATAATTGATCAGGTTTTATGAAAATCCAATTTCTTCGCCGTCCCTTAAATTTTATGGCTAAGATGGGCTGACAGCCAAAGCGTTGAGAAAATTCAATCACCTGATTAACTGACTTTTCCTTTATGTACAGACATTTTTTAAGAGTGGTCTTTACTTCGATTGCAAATTGTAATCCCTTAATCTTGTTTCCTGCAATTATATCAGGTCTAGCCATCTTCGTTGAGGAGCCTGAAGCAGGAGCTCTCATCACAGCGAAACCCTTCTTCCATAACTGCCGCACAAGGTTTCTCTCGTCCTGTATACCTCGCATTCATTTAACCTTCCCTGTTACATAGATTATTTGCTATTGGCTTCAATATTAAATCGACGTTCATCGACGACGTTATTTTTTTCTCCTAGAGTTATAGTACGCATTCTCATTATAAATCTAAATAGAACTTAACACTGTTTTTCATATTAAATAGACTCGATATTAAAACCCTTGGTGAGAAGAATGCGGTTGATTTACTATGAAAGAAAGAAGGGAATTATGAAAGTGATTCCTATGAATATTGATGATCTTTGGGTATTATATAATGTAATTCATAAGAACGATCAGGTTTTTGCAAGAAGTACTAGGGTTGTTAAAGTTGAAGAAGAAGCTGCCCGCCCTACTAAGGGTAGACGAGTGTCTATGTTTATAGGAATACGCGTTGAGAGCGTTACTTTTCAAAGAGAGATGGATCGGTTAAGGATTCATGGTTTAGTAATTGAAGCCCCGGAGAAATATTGTATACGGGGGAGTTACCATACAATAAACATTTCTCTTAGAAGATCTGTGACGATCTCCAAGGAAGTTTGGCTTCATCATAACATAGAACGGATCAGAAGAGCAAGTAAAATAATAACACGTCCTATCATAGTAGTTTCTATCGATGGTGACGAATGCTGTATAGCTCTTTTACAACAACATGGTATAGATCTTAAAGCTGAAATAAAAGCTAAATTACCTAGTAAACGTGAAGTTGAAAAGAGGGGACCTGCTATTTCAAAGTATTTTAACGCAATATTAAAGTTTCTAGACTTGGTTTGGAAAGATACACAAGGATTAATAGCTATTGTAGGCCCTGGATTTTGGAAAGAAGATTTAGTAAAATATATTCAGATAGAGCAACCAAAACTTTTTGGTATGATTAAAGCTATTAGAACAGTTGGAAATGGGGGGATTGCAGGAGTTAAAGAAGCTATCCGTAGTGGGGTTCTCGATAAAGTTGCGAAAGAAAGAAGAGTTATTGAAGAAACAAAGGTTGTAAATGAGGTCCTTTCTCGACTTGGAGCTAACCAAGAAAAAGTTACTTATGGTCTAATGAATGTGGAGAATGCGATAAATACTGGAGCTGTTAAATTATTGTTGGTAGCAGATGAATTGTTGAG
>JAUWWH010000020.1 GCA_030617005.1 Candidatus Bathyarchaeota archaeon
CAATCACTATCTAATTCAACAGCTTCAAGAAAATCATAAGTTATAGCTACAGAAATATTATAATGGGCCAATTTTCCATGCACTAACTTAGCATCTATAAAATCCATAACTTCTGGATGAGAAACATCAACACATGCCAATGCTGCAGCCCGTCTGCTCCCACCAGACTCAATTGTATGTGACAAATGATCAGAAGCCTCTAAAAAAGAAACAAGACCAGAAGAAACTCCACCTTTTCCAAGAATCCTATCTCCTTTTGGTCTTAAAGAAGAAAAGTTACAACCTATCCCTCCACCTTCTGACCAAAGAATTAGACTCTCTTTCATAAACTGGCCAATCTCTTCAATAGAGTCACCTATCGGCAGAACATAACAATTAAATAAACTCCCTCTTGGTCTTCCTGAATTTCTTAGGATTCTTCCCCCACATATAAAATCCATATTATAAAGCATCTCATGAAATTTGTCTCGATACTCTCCTTTTTTGCTGCCTTCAGCATTCGAGACATTATCTGCAACTCGAAAGGTGCATTTCTCCCAATCTTCTCCATTCAAGAAATATCTTGACTGAGCAACCTGTAAAGCATTTTCTGATAATATGACTTCTTTTGTCATAGAATTTATCTCCCCACTAACACTTTTTACATAATTTTGTTCTAAAAAATTTTAAAAAGTTCTAAACCTCAAATTGTGTTCCATTTTAATTACATCCCATTTACTTTTCATAATTGTTCTCCTGGCCTAACAATTAAATGAATTTTCATTTGTAGTATCTCCGCTTTTCAATGGCATTCATAACTTCACCAGCAACATACTTTGATCCCCCGTTATTCAAATGTGCTCCATCTGCATAACAGTGTTCAGGAACCTCCAAAGGAATTATACATGCGTCTAACTTCTTAATTTCATTGTTGTAACTGTCTATCAGACCTGGTACATAAGAATCTTGATTTCCAAAGCCTTTAGGTGCAGGTATTGTGCATACATACGAAGGTAAACCCCAAATCTTACAGTAATTCAGTATAGAAACTACATGTTCAATAAACTTTGAAGAAGGAACTGCTATTTGTGAGCTAGCGTCGTTAGTGCCACAGAGCAACACAAGTTCAGTAGCTTCCTGGTACTTCTTCATTACATCATACGCTCTACTATATATCTCGATAGAAGTCTCTTTAGGAACGCCTGCGTTAACACAGCACCATATTTGACTATATTTTATCCATAGAAGTTGCTCGAGTTCATACGGCCATCCTCTTCCATACTCATCTCGAGCTCCACTTGTTAAACTATCTCCAAGACATATAATCGTTCCGTATATCATACTTTATCTCCTTCTATCCGTTGAATCAAATTATTAGTGACTTTACGAAGTTCCCTTACGAAATATATTAAATTATCTCTAAACTCCACTTCATCCATCTGATCATGTTTGTAGTATATATGACCTAGTCCCGAAGGACTATCAGTAAGACTAGTAGGAGCATAATATTGCTCTCTAAGTTTTTGTTTGTCTATCTCAATTCCATACGCTCCTGGATTATCCCATATAGGTGATCCAGGCATCGGAGCTAACACATGAAAATAAACTTCGTTAGGAGGTTGAGCTTCTTCTATCATACTTATCGTATTATCAATAGATTCTTTTGTCTCTCCAGGTAAGCCATAGATCAGTGTTATAGCACAACCTATTCCCACATCACGGCATATATGTGCAGCCTCAATATTCTGTTTTCTTGTAGTTTTCTTGTTAATTATCTTAAGAATGCGATCATCTCCAGATTCAAACCCAAATAGAAGTTTCATGCATCCTGAATCCTTCATAGTTTGAACCGTCTCCTTATCGATGGTATTTACTCTAGCCCATGTTCTCCACTTGGATCCTCGTTTGACAAATTCCTCACAAAATTGGAGTACTCTTTTACGACTAAGAGTAAACGTATCATCATAAATCACAAAAGCGTTTAATCCATATTTATGGTTTATCCAATCTACCTCTTTCATAACGTTTTCTACAGAACGATATCGCACTTGTCTGCCTACACTAAATCTATCACAAAATGCACAATTATATGGACACCCTCTCATGGTTACTATATGAACTGCCTTATCATCACCGCCAATCTCTCCACGATCTGCTTCATGCATCAATAACCTTTTATACCGCAGTAAGTCTGTCAAATCTCTATCAGGCCACGGTAACTCATCAAGAGCTATCATAATTTTATGGTTTCCATTACCTCCTGGCATTACGGCTCCTGGAACAACAGATGGATTATAACCTTCGCATAACATAGTGAATGGAATTTCTCCATCGCCTGCAACAGCAACATCAACTCCAACACTGAGACAATCTTCTGGAATATTACTAGAATGTGCTCCTCCAGAAACTACCATAACTTTACGATTATGTGATTTGATATGTTTTGTTACATCTATCAACCAACGATATTGAGGAGTCATCACGGATATTCCATATATGTCTGCATCAAGAGGAATAAGTTTAAGGTACTCTCTACCATTATAAAAATCAAAATCGTTTTCAAGACTGTAATCAATTAATGTAATATCATAAAATCCTTTACTTTTAAGATAACTGGATATATAACACAATCCCAAGGGAGGATTCATAGCTGGTTCAATAAGTTGAGGATTTGGAAGTGAAATTAAAACTATCTTCATCCTTCGGCTCCTTATCAATTATGATCCCACTTTTACATAAGAAATACCAGTACCAAATGGTTGTTTACTTATTCTTAAATTATTAAAATTTCCAAATTGTTCTAAAACCGCTAATGTTTCTCCAGGCCACTCTGGCTGATTCAATTCATCAAATACAATTATAGACCCCTTTGGCATTCTTGGTAAAAAATATTTGAGAGCTATCTTGGTCGGCTTGTAAATATCCACATCCAAATACAAAAGTGACACTACAAGATGAGGATTATTTTTAATATATGATGGAACAGTTTTAAAGATATTACCTCGAACCAACTCAACTTTATCAATATGCTTATAATACCTAGTCATATTATATAATTCAATACATTTCTGTAAATCTTTGTATGAATCAACATATAGTGACCCTTTCTGGCATAATTCTATGGAAACTTTAGCTTTAACATCTTTACTGGAAATTGAAGGGAAACCTTCAAATGTATCAAAACCTACTATCCGTCTTTGATGATTAGCTGGTTCCATAATAGAACTTAGTTGTGCCCAAGTCATTAAACCCCCACCAAATAAAACTCCACATTCAATAATAACTCCTTGAACATCTAATATCTCCTTAAATATTTCATACCTAGTAAGGAATCTAGCAATATGTGTACGAGGCACGTATTTGGAGAAGTTATTAATTTTATCTAAAGTAGTTCCCACACTTCCTTCAAAGTAATCATTTAGAGAATTCAAGTACTCAATATTTATTTTGGACATAAAACTCAAGTCCTCAAAACTCGCTTTGCACATCATTTATTCCTCCTGCTCCTTATCCCTCAACTTTTTCTCCCTATCTAATTTCTCTACTGCTTCGAAAAATTCTTCCTTTAATAAACCAACAAGGCCTACATCTCTGAATTTTCCGTTCTGATAAAAATGACGTCGCAGCAAACCTTCTTTTTTGAAACCGAGGCGTTGCACAAATTTAACCGCAGCAATATTTTCACGAAATTGAGTAGCATCTACCCTTTGCAAATTGAGAACATTGAAACCATATGTAAGAATCATCCTCGAAGCCTCATGCGCTATACCCATGCCTTGATATTCTAAGGACAATCGTGGCCGAATTTCGGCTCTCTGATGTCGCATACTAATATTAAATAAACCAATAGTTCCAACTAAACTTCTACTGTCTCTCTCCTTGAGAAATATCGAAAGTGCTAGATCTCTTTTAGTCAGGGATTTATACCACTCTAATTGATCCTTTCTTGAAATAGGTTCATGGAGAGAGTATTGCATAATATCTTTGTCCCATCTAAGTTCCAATAATTGATAAATATCTTCTTCTTCAATCGGCTTTATTAATAATCTTTCAGATTCCAAATACCTCATCTTTAGCCTCCCATATGTATAGATTCCCACTTTTCTATGATCAATTTTAAACCTTCTCTTACAGGAATCTGTTGCTTATAACCTAGAATGGTTTTTGTCTTAGTCATATCTATACTACGTTTCATAATTTCTTCATATTGACCAAACACAGATTCTATAGGAATATATTTTAACTTTATAGGTTTACCTGTATCAACAAGCTCGTGAATTAACAATGCCATATCCAATACAGATATATCTTCTTCTCCTCCGATATTAAATATTTGACCAACAGCTTCCTCCTTATCAGCAGCTAACAATGTACAGTTTATTAAATCGTGGGTATGAATAAACGGCCTGGTTTGAGACCCATCTCCGTGAATAATAACTTCTTTATCTTTAAGAATTGCATCTACAAATATAGGTATGTGTCCTCCAACTTGAAGAGTTGACCTATGGCTAAATGATCCACAATATCTTAATATCACCATAGGTACATGAAAGTCTCCAAAATATGCGTATGCTAATTGTTCTGCAAACAACTTAGCACTAGCATACCCCCACCGCTTCACATAACTCGGACCTATAACAGGAGGATCAGTCTCCCTGAATGGAGGTATTCCTGATCCATAAACATCAGACGTCGAAGCGAGTATAACCTTACATCCATTTTTAGCTGCAGCACCAAACACTACTAACGTTCCCTTACCTATAACACTTAACGTCGGATAAAGCAGTCCATGTTCACCCACTTTCTTTACAGCAGCTAAATGAAATATGATATCTATTCCTTCACTACAAGCTTCCATTGCTCGACCATCTAAAACGTCGTATTGTAGAAATTGAAATCTGGGATTGTCCAAATGATGTGCTATATTATGCATACTTCCATAAGATAAATTATCAATCCCTATAACTTCATCGCCTCGTGCAATTAAGGCATCAGTTAAGTGAGATCCAACCATTCCTGCAACTCCAGTAATCAATGCTCTCATAACAATCCTCTAAGTGCATCATACACTTTCTTCATCCTGCTATCTAAGTTGTGATTTTTCCTAACAAAGTCCATACCCGTCCGTCTCATACCCTCATATTTATCAGGATTAGATAATATTTCATTTGCTTTAGCAAAGACATCATCACCAGCGAAAGGTACATAATGTTTGTGAGGTATGAAGCCTAAATCATCAATTAAATTTGTTCTACGACCAAGCAGTAAGGATCCAACAGCTGGTATCTCAAAATACTTAGGCTGCACCACTTCATTATAATGCCCTATGTCCACTATACCACAGAAGTATTGATATAGTAAACCAGGATAACTCTCTCGTGATACTCTTTTCACGTAATGAATTTGGTTGTGAGTCCTAGCATAAACTTTAATTTTATTCCTTAACGGATAAACCCTAGAATTAGAAGCACCTACCTGAAGACACTGCATTCGAGGATGTTCATTAATTTTAAATTTCATATATCTTTCATGAGGAGCAAAACACCAAGGAACATAAACGTATTTATCTAAATACTCTACATACTCTTTCTTCATTCTGCCGTCATGGCTACTAATTATTAAGTCACATCGATCGAACATCCTAATTGTATCTTCTTTACATCTACTATGAATCTTAAGCAACCCGCAGTGCAAATCTGTTGTCCAATATACAAGACGTATACTCGAATCCAAATTAACTAACTCATTCACTATTACATCATTTCGCCAGTTAAAATGAGGGAAACCAAAAGCTATCACTATCCCCACATCACTTGGTATACTCTCACTCCAACAACATAGCTTGAAATTCAAGTCCTTGTACAATTTATTAAAAATCCAATCATACCAAGTGTCTTTATAGTAACGATCAGGTACTATAATTATCCGTTTACTCATAAGTCTTACTCCGTTACAATTATTGTCGACTAAGAAGTTTCTTCATAATACCGAAAGAAGGTTTCCTTATAAAAGTTGCTACATATTTCTTTAAGAACATTATAGGATCTCGCCATATCAGAGAACTATTGAATTTCCTATTCATCTTAGCTCTAAACATAGGTAACATCACAGACAATTCAATCATAATCAAATCCTCTTCCAAACAAATTCATTAGCTACATAGCATACATGTTTAATGCCTATATAAGTTAATGTGATAGCTGTCATCGTAGCAAAGCTTCCTGTTATCATATACGTGATAGTTCCTAATATGATATTACCACATACCGTTTCATAGGTGATCATTTTTAGTATAGACTGAAGTAGATATCGCTTGATAGGAAACTTTAACCATACTCGTTCGTGTAAATAGAACACTAACAAAAATACTGCGTGATGAATAACTGTCACCAATCCCGTTTGAATCCAACTCCTTGTGAATGCATATGTAATAGCTGCCAAAATAATGACTCCCACTATCCTCCATATCACCGACTTAGAAGCTGATCTTAAATGTGTTTCACTCATCTTCGTTCCTCCTAATCTTCTCTTTAATCTTAGTCGAAGATTGTTCTGGGTAGTATGGCAATACAACCATCCGTCCACTCAGACTTTTCATTAACGATTTACCATATGCGAGAAGCTTCTCACTATGGCTTGTGCTCTCTGCAAGAATGTCAGCTCCGACGTGCTTGACATTATTATGAGGAGCATAGTCCTCTTGAGGTATAGCTAAATCTACGCAACCTAATTCACTTATTAAAGCTAATCGTTCTGTAAATGAAACAACTGGTCGAGGTTTCTTTTCCATGACAGCTTCATCTGTCAATACTCCAACAATCAATTTGTCTCCTAAGGCCTTAGCATTCTTCAAATGTCTCAAATGCCCATAGTGAAGAATGTCACCACAAACGTATGCGTAGACTCTGATCACAACATATCTCCTATTTTCATTACTTTAGGCCACAAATCCCCAGATTTGCTGCAACGGCTTCTTAACCATTCAGGTTTAAACCTGTTAGCAGCTGATCCGAACTTTTCAAGCCTCCACTTATCGTGACTACGTTTTTCTATCCTCCAATCTTTACCGTAACGACAAATTATGTAATCTTCAAGATTATTAGGCATTGGATAGGTAGAACCAAGAAAATCTACTAGCTGAATTTCATCATACCACTCAGCTTTCTCAACAAATTTTAGATCACGAGCCGGATTTGGACGAGCTTCGTAATACTCGCCCTTCTTATGATAAATCCACAAATTTAATTTAATGCACCTCTTACCATATACAAAGTCTCCTCTCCTACTGAATTGTTGAAATTTATTATGTTGGAAGGCCGTTTTGAGAATCGACCATTGGTCAGGTAACAAATCAAAAACAGCTATATCAACATCTGTATCCCAAGGCAAAATAGCTTTATTTCTAAAGTAACCTAATACAATACCATCGATGATTACCCAAGGTATTCCAGTTTTATCGAATATTGATTTACAAGCTCTTAGGTCTGATGTTATAGCTTCCTTTGTTTTCTTTACCCTCTTTGCTTTCATAATTACTCCTACTACTAAAAGTTAAACGTAGAATAATTATTAAGGATTATATTTTTAGTTTGAATTTTCCTAGTTTTCTTTTGTTTAATGTCTCTTGTTTATATAACTTCATTCTACTATTAACCTCATCATAACTCTTTTCTAAAACTCTAACTTCTTCACTTGTTAAAGGGTTTCCATCATATAAGTTTGAATACATCTTTTTAAAGATCTCCTTTTCTTCTCGCTTTAAACTCTTAAACGAATCGACATTCATATTTCTGTCCCCAAAAGGTCCTCATAACATCTAGCGCAATTTATTCTCTTCTACTTTTTTAGTATCAATCAGTTTATAACAATCAGTTTCCCTGTCAAAAGAATAACTGAATAACATTTCATCAAGAACATAACTGTAACTCAGAAGACTAAATCTGTCACTTACTAAAACTAAAATTGTTGCCCTCTTAACAAAAGAAGTTGGATCTGGATTCTTTAACTTTACTTCTGCTACAAATGGACTCAATACTATAACATCGATTATTTGCCACTTGTCGAATACCTTTGGATTAATATGACTTTCATAAGTAAAAGCAACTAAAAGAGGAAACAATAAAAATAGCAAGACTAAGAAAAGTGACATTTTTCTTTTAAGCATGTACACACCCCCTGCTTAACTTATCTTGCCTTTAAATAGCAAATAACCTCCTTTCGTTCCTTCACCTTTATAGATAGTTTTAGTAGAAATAAAATGATATATTCCTTTCAATTTCGACCCTTTGAAATCAACAACTATATGAGAGGGTGAGAATCTTTCTATTTTGCAAGAACCACTATCCCACTTCTTAAGAGTCCCTGCTCCATAACCAGACTCAATTTTTCCTGTGAATAAAGCTTCCTTTTCTGTATGATCATGTGTTCTCGAAGCCAAAATTTTTGGACCTGTTGTTAACGGTATTTGCTTTCTGCAAGCAAAAGACGCCCATAATTTAGACTTCGGCATTCTAAAACGTAAATCCCAATGTAAACCAGCACGTTTTGCTTTGTGTTCTATAACAACAAACTTAC
>JAUWWH010000028.1 GCA_030617005.1 Candidatus Bathyarchaeota archaeon
GATTAATATTGCTAAGATTAGTAGTAATAATAATCACAGTTTTTTATCTGTTAAAAGATTAACTATGTGTAGAGAAAAGAGTAGAGTTTGAGAAGAATACGCTTCTAAAATAATGTGCTTAGGTCTTAGCATTATCATAAAATGTATTACTACGTATTTTATTCAGTATTTTCCTAAATAAAAAACCTTGTTAAATACAAAGTTAAATACTGCACAGTATATTTTGTATTTTGATAATATTGGTTAGTGAGAAGAAAGGAACCTTCAAACTAGACGCGAAGGCAAATACTGGCATCATCTATGTACCGGCTGATATCACAAAGGATAGTGGTTTTCCGTTAATACCGCGTAATGTAAAGATTCGCATTGAAGATAAACATCTAATTATTGAACCATTACCTCGATTTGAATATGTATCTATTCAAAGAGATCGAGTTATGCTTGTTGATAATCGGGTGGGATGTCCATGCGAACTTTTTTTTCGTGAAGATGAAACCATATACTGTGATCTCTGCCAAAAAACTAGTTGTGATCATATCGATTATGCCCTAACCACAGAAGAGGTCAATAAATATTTAAGAAAGCGCGGTTGGATGAAAAAGAAATGAATCCAAAGACCATCCGCGATGCGGGCAAACTTTCTATAAATGAGGAGTATCGAGAAATAAGTCCTGCTGACTTCTTCTATCGTAACAGAGACCTAGCGGGCTTTAGCAATCCTACACGCTCTTTATATTCAGCGATTAGAGAACTCTTAGAAAATTCTTTAGACGCATGTGAATTATATAAAATCCTTCCAGAGATTTACATAAGACTCTCCTTAGAGGAAACCACTGAGAATTTCAAGGAATCATATATTTATAGAATCAGAATAATGGATAATGGAAGTGAGATTCCATCTGAGCACATCCCCTCTTCTTTTGGACAGATACTGTTTGGATCTAAATACCGATTAAGACAAGTCCGTGGAACATTCGGTCTAGGAGGAAAAATGGCCATTCTTTATGGACAAATAACGACTAACACCCCTGCCACCATAATCTCAAGTGTGGGTAATGGAAAGAGTTACGAGTTCTCTATTAGGATAGACATCCAGAAGAATAAACCTGAAGTATTGGAGAAAAAAGTTCATAAAAACAAAATAGAATGGCATGGTACTAGTGTTGAATTTTTATTAGAGGGTAACTATATCAGAGCTATGCCCAGAGTTCTAGACTATTTAAGACAAACCGCCATGGTGAATCCTTATGCTGACATTACATTTATCGACCCTTCAGGTCGCCTCTATAAGTTCGAAAGTGGCACATCTATTATGCCAGAACCTCCTAAAGAAACGCTTCCCCATCCTTATGGATGTGATGTTGAATTATTAAGAAGAATTATCAGTGTATCAAAGTGTACTAACATGTTCACTTTTATGTTGACTCATTTTCACCGGATTGGTAAGAAAACAGCTCAACGCTTTCTAACATACGCGAAAATTGATAAACAGATGAATCCTCAAAAATTGAACTCAAACGAAATCGTTCATCTAGTGCGTATGATGAAGAGTTATGGCGATTTTTTACCTCCAGACGCGTCGTGCCTTTCCCCGTTAGGGTAAGATCTGCTTGGAGCAGGTATAAGGAAAGAATTAAATCCAGAATTCATTTATGTTGAGCAAAGAAATCCTTCTGCTTACTCAGGTTTCCCTTTTATCGTTGAAGTAGGTATTGCTTATGGGGGGGCTATACCTGTATCTTCAGGGATTACCCTCTACAGGTTTGCTAATAAGATCCCTCTTCTATATGATGAGGCCAGTGATATCGCCAGAAAAGTCATAAACGTGGGCATAAACTGGAGATATTACAAGATCACCCCAAATTTACCAATTGTAATAATATCTCACATCTGTTCAACAAAGGTTCCCTATAAGACTGTGGGTAAAGAGTTCATAGCAGATCGTCCAGAGATTGAAAGAGAGCTCAAAGCTGCTATTAAAACTGTTGCTCGACACATGCGAATTTTCCTTTCAAGAAAGAATAGAATAGAGTATGAAAGAAAACGGATAGACCTCTTCGCGAAATATTTACCTAAAGTTGCTAAATTCTCAACAGAATTAGCTGGTAAGAAAAGGATACCGGATATTGAACCCTTATTGAGGAGTGTGAGACGACATGGTCAAAAAGAAGATTAAGCGTCAATCTAGTAAGAGAAGGAAGATTAAGCGTCAATCAATGAAGAAAAGGAAAGAGATGACGTTAAAGAAACTTACGGGTTTTGGTGAGCGTCTATATAAACAAATGGTTAAAGGTGAGTTTCCTTGGATAGAAATGCCGAGTCGATCGACATCAAATATCCTATATGATGATAGACTGAAACAGTATATACTTGGAAAGAAAAATGTTACGAGGAGCTCACGGAACATACGTCACATCAGACCCGTTACTCAACTTGTATGGATCGCTTCCTTCGCACATACTCTCAATAAAACAGGAAAAACGAGCACTCTCAGAGATATCTTCTACTCAGCTCAAGCATTCGACGTTAACTTCAAGAATCAACAAGAATCAGACAATATCATCACAGATTTAGAAACCGTTTTAGGGTTTGCCCGTGAAGATTTTAATATTTTCCCTGAGGAGCGAAGTCAAATCTTTGGAGATTTGACAATAGAATACACAGTTCCCGGTTATGAAGGTAATAGTCTTAACCTTACTACACACCCTGATGGGTTGGCTATAGGTCCTGCTTTAACTACTTCAGATTTCAAATCAACGAAAGCTAATAAGATCATCGTTATTGAAAAAGGCGCTATGTTCACTAGGTTAATTGAAGAGAAGGCATTTAAGAAGTTTAAAGCTCTACTTATTCATACAGCAGGACAGCCTCCAAGGTCAACGAGACATATTATTCAGAGACTCAATAAAGAATTGGGGTTACCTGTTTATGTTTTCTGTGACGGTGATCCTTGGGGTATGGCAATAGCAATAACGATCATATGTGGTAGTGCAAATGCAGCTCATTTAAAGGAACTTGCAACACCTGAAGCAAAGTGGATGGGACTTTACAGTTCTGACATAGAAAAATATAAACTTCCAAGTACTAAACTCAAGGCCGTAGATATAAAACGACTCCGTGATATGCGGAAAGATCCTAGGTATATTGCGAAGCCTTGGACGACCCAGATCACACATTTTCTTAAAAAGAAGAGGAAATGTGAGCTAGAAGCATTTTCGAGATATGGCCTTGACTATGTAGTTAAGAAGTATCTCCCAGAAAAATTGAAGAGACTTTAATCAACAAAAAAATATATATTACAATCATTTTTTAACCTTAATACATGTGCCGGCGTAGCTTAGTTCGGTAGAGTAGCGGACTTGTGAAGGTAAATCTTCACGGGGTTAAAGCTGTTAACTCGCAGGTCGACGGTTCGAGTCCGAGAGTGTTGAGGAAAAACCTCTCACTCGGCGAATCCGCCGGCGCCAAATATTTTACGCCTCCGTTAGAGTTTAATAGGAGTGTAGAAAATTAGAATATGGGCTCGAGGGCCCGTAAGGAAACATGTTTTCCCGGGAAGCTCAGTTTGGTTAGAGCGACAGGCTCATAATGCTCCTCAGAGTATGAGGGACCTGTTGGCCGGGCGTTCAAATCGCTCCGGGCCCATCATAATGATTTAAAGAACTATTTTTGTAAGTATTACATGGAGATATATGTCTAGGGTATCGATATTGATCTAACAGAACTTGTTTCACAATTTTTTAGTTAATCTTCTCTCTAATTTACATTCCATTAGACAATTTTTTAAATAAAAATCTAAATGATTTTTTCACTAATATTTAATCATTATTAAAAAATATTGTTTGAAGAATAAGAAAGATGAATATCATTAGTATTGTTAGTTTTTCAGCTTTACTCGGTTTCATCCTAACTACTATTGCTTATTTATTTCACAAAATAAGAAGGCTGAAGCTTAAACCTGAAACAGTATAAAAATTACTGGGTTTTTCGTCTCTTAACTAACGTGTATATAGCATCAGAGTACTTAGTCTTAAGGAAAGTTGAGAAACCTTCATGAGTTAAGTAATACCAATATTCGTTTCTACTATTACTCATTTGATATTCCCCCATCATTAAATGAATAGATCGGAGTTTGGTTATTAGAAAACGTAGGTATCTCTGTTTATATCCTGACTCATCTATGAGTTGATTGAAAGTCATCTTTCGCCGTCCAATGATTGTGAGTAGATCAATTATTTTCTTCTTGGTTTTTGGATCGTTTGTAATCAATCCAGCTACATCTCTCAATCCCATTGTATTCTCTCCATGCACTATTGAATTCTAGAATTTAATATTTGAACCTTTTCTTATATCTATAAGCCAATCAATTGATTTCGGTTGATTTTTCGCCTAAAGAACTAATACATACAATATTTTTTTCTACTATATTCCTTTTTTTAACCTATCAAATTTAAATATTTTTTTTTAAATATATACAGAGTGGTAGGCTTGACTCAAAAAATTTTAATACTAATGCTTATATGCGAAAGACTTTAGTATATGATCTATTTTCTTTCAAAACCATGCTCCGGTAGTATAGACAGTTTACCCCTATAATGGTCAAGTATGCCGGCCTTTCGTGCGTTTGCAAAGAAAGCCGGTGACCCGGGTTCAAATCCCGGCCGGAGCACTCTTAGTACTTACATGTGGCTTTTTTTCAATGTAACATTTATCTCTATGGATAAACCACTCAGTAACTTTTAAAATTTTAATATTACTTTATGAATCGTTAAACAAATATGTCGAGTAGTTCATATTAGAAACCACTTTACTATGTAGGTATATTTTACCTGAAGAGTTAAACTCCAGAATATGTGATATCGAGTAAATTATGAAAAAAAGCTTCCTACTTTTAGGCATTATTTATACACATTAATCACAACTTATTAATGTGAAAATGATTTAAGATATTAACCAGTCACTCTTGGGTATATTGTATTAGTGTTGGTAATTAGACTTGAAACAAAGAAAGCGTGGTCTATTCATTGGTAGATTTCAACCTCCCCATAAAGGACACATTAAAGTAATTAAGAGCTTATTGTTGAAAGTAGAAGAGTTGATAATTATTATTGGCAGTTCTCAATTAAGCCATGAATTAGATAATCCCTTTACAACAGGTGAAAGGATCTGTATGATGAAATCAGCTCTCGATGAAGCCGAAGTAAATCCAAATAAATATCTAATTTTACCAATTCCAGATGCAACAATGCATTCGATCTGGGTTGCTCAGATTTTTTCGTATACACCCCCATTTGAAGTGGTCTTTTCAAATGACCCCCTAACAAGACGTTTATTTCAAGAAGCAAAAGTGATAGTACATAATATTGACTTCTTCCAAAGGAAAATCTATTCCGCAACTGAAGTTAGGAGAAGGATGCTTGCTGATGAGAACTGGAAAGTACTTGTTCCTAAAGTTGTCATGGAGATAATCACTAAGATTGATGGAGTTCAACGTCTCAATGAATTAGCAATGACTGATTCACCCTTCGAAAGAACAAAAGTAGTTTATTAGTTAAATTATTGTCAAGCTTATACTTCCATCAGTCTTCAAGATTACCTTGAATTCATCTCCAAAGGTATACTTCTGTTGGAGGTTCTCCCACTCATTAACTGTTAAGTATATTGTTAATCGATTAGTATATTTTCTCATTCGGGCTCTCACCTGAGGCGGTATCATTACTTGTACCATGCTTCTGCTTGCTTCAATTGCTTCAGAAATTTCCTTAGGAACACTTGTGGGTACCATTGTCGGTATTTTTGGTGGACGATACCCGAACTCAATACGAACATATTCATTTCCCTGGTAATCATAGTGTGGATTGATTGCTGTAACTTTAACAGAAAATAAAATTTCACCTACCATTTCTATATTCACTCCATCATTACATTACTTCTTTTCAAATCTGTCTACTTTGTTCTTATACCCTACAAAGACAATTTTAGTGACACCTATAAAAAGACCATTTTCCACAACTCCCGGAATCATATTAATTTTAGTTTCAAGTATCTCACCATTGGTTATTGCACCGAAGGCCACATCTACGATGTAATTTCCATTATCAGTAATGAAGAGGTCTCCATTATTCCTTACAGATCTCACCTTTGGTTTTCCACCTAACTTTATTAATTTTTCGATAACTGGAGCGAGAGCCATAGGAATTACTTCTATAGGAACCACTTGATTTACTCCTAACTTCTCAACGAGTTTACTCTCATCGATAATAATAACTAACTCTTCAGCTGCAGTATCAATAATTTTTTCCCTAGTTAGCGCTCCACCTAAACCCTTAATAAGATTCAGTTCAGGATCAACTTGATCTGCACCATCAATAGCAATGTCTAATTTTGGGTGTTCATCAAGTGTAGTTAATGGTATCTTATTCTCCTTCGCCCTCTTTGATGTCCATAGGGATGTTGGAATCCCTAATACCCGCAACCCTTCTTCACGAACTCTTCTCCCCAGTTCATCTATCATGTATTTTGCTGTGGAACCCGTTCCTAAACCAACAATCTGTCCATCTTTAATAAGTTTGACAGACTCTATCGCGACTCTTCTCTTTGTATCTTCTTTCCAATTCAACTTCTTCATTTTATCCTTCAATCTCAATTTGTTCTATTTGTGCAACGATCTTTAAAACTTCATCCTGAATCTTCTCTATCCTCTCTTTCGCTTTACTTTTTTGATGTTTCTTTTTTTTAGTAGTTGCTTTTCTCTTAATAGTTTGTCTTTTTTGTTGTGCAGGAAGAATATCTATAGGTGACTTAACAGATTCTTTTACTTCTTCTTTAGGAAGAGTCTCAAGATTATTTTTAACATTATTGACCGTATCACTTATTTCGTTAAATTTACTGTAAAATATATTTTTAAGATCTTCTTGAGTATGCTCATACCCTTGTTGTTGAAAAATCATTTCTCTATTACTCATCTGTTGTATCTTAAGGCTATATTTCTTTACCAGTCGCATCCTATCTTCATAGGATATCTTTCCTTCGGTTTCAGCTTCAAGTAAACGAGTTTCTACATAGTTTCGAATTTCTTTCTCAAGATTTAAGATTTTGATATTTTTTTCAAAATCTACGGGTAAAATCGATAATACTTCTCCTTCAATTGTTTCTACGTCTAACATACTTATACTTTCAGATTCTTTATCAATCCTTCTCTTTCGTGTTGTTAAGTAGATTGTTAATGCTGCCGCTATTGAGGAGAGCAGTAATATTATTTCATGACCGTTGATAATAGCCATTTTTTTCTTTCCCTCAGCACCTTGGATATTTCACAGTAACCATATTTTACTATTTAGGTTCAAGAATGATTAATTTAAAGTAAAATAATAATAATCTTGAGAAAAGATATAACCACCTTTTTCTTATTTATATACGCAATTTATGTTTAGATGAAATGTGAATATACAACAAACTTACTTCTTTTGATAAAAATGTATTTGTACTTTAGTAAAGTCAAGGTTAGAAGTATTCTAAAAACAAGAAAATTGAAGGAATCATACCGAAAACAAGTTTTTAAATATGTCATATCAGTCGCACTATCAATATGTATGTGGAATCTTCGTAAGTAACGTATAACTAACTTGCTTTGATGATAAATCTTAAATATTCAATATAAACATGATTTTACGGTAAGGAGGATTAAAAATATGGTTTCTGTCAAGGATGTTGTAGATAAAATTGGAGATCTTGAAAATGTAGTGAATGGGTATCTAAGCTATGATTCAATGATTGGTGGTCTTGTCTCTAAAAGTCTTAAAGGTTTACGTGAAGCAAAAAAACTTTTAGAGGATCCAACAAAAACAAACATTACTAAATCACTTGAAAAGATTCAAAATATGAAAAA
>JAUWWH010000233.1 GCA_030617005.1 Candidatus Bathyarchaeota archaeon
CAAGTTTTCTAGCGTATTTTTTCTGCAAATGTAAATATTGTATTCAAGGTTGAATGACTACATATAACTTTTCATCCTTCAAGAGAGTTTTGAAGTCTAAATCTATGTCCTCTAAGGGGATCTTAGCTGTTATTAGAGGCGTGATGTTGATTTTTCCAGTCTTCATGAGATCGATTGCGATTCGCAACTCGTCTTTAGGATGCTCATAGGGATAATAGATTGGGCTACCGATCAGTTCCATACTTTTAGCGATGATAGCATTATTATCGAAGAGATCGTAGACCCAAGGTTTTTCAAAGAGAGAGACGATGACGCCTCTCATGTGCTGACCATATGGAGTCCAGTACTTCCCAGCCATATCTATTAGCTGCTTTATCGTCGCATCCCGCCCCGCACACTCAAAGATGACATTCGGTGCTACACCCCCCATTAATTCTTCAACCCTCTTAACAGGATCAACCTCTCTTGGGTTGATAACCTCGTCTGCAAACATCCCTGCTAGTTTAATCCTCTTCTCAGAAACCTCAGTGACATAAACCGTTCCCCCTGCAGCTTTAGCACACTGCAGAGTTAAATGGCCAATGGGACCAGCACCCAATACCACAGCGAAATCTCCAAGACGGATTCCAGATCTACGTACTGCAGCTACCGCGACACCAAGGGGTTCAATAAAAGAGCCTGCTTCATAGGATAATTCATTGGGAAGGGGATAGATTCTTTTCATAGAACAGTACTCCGCGAATCCTGATCTACCCACTCCTGCTACTCGATCGCTGATCTTCCACTGGGTCACATCTGCACCCAACTCAACAATTTCTCCAGCGATCTGGTGTCCTCCACCTTGACTGTTTATAGCTCCGTAGAAACTGCTCATCGGGAAATTCCTTGGCACACGTTTCATGATCTCATTCTCTCCGTACCGGTATGAGTGGAGATCGGTTCCGCATATGGAACAGGCATGGACTTTGACGAGGACGTGATTGGGCTCAAGTCTTGGTTTGGGAACATCTCTTACGTGTATACTCATTTTTTCTAGTAAGAACGCTTTTTTCATGTCCGTTCATATCCATAAGAAGCGCTACAAGTATATATATATCACATATATGAAAGATTTATTGTCTTCAATTTTTTTCACAAGAATAAAAAATTGAAAAACCCGAAAAGCCTATCGCATAATACCCCGTTTTGCATTCTTATTACCAGTTAATAACAAATCGAAGCTATATCAATGTTAGAAATTACTTAGTTACACCAGAAAACTCGTGAAGAGAAGTTATGGAGGAGTAGTGTATATGCCACTTGATACCCTTCTTATCCCCAGAGTTACGAGTGTGTGTTCGATATCAGAATCCCTATTCTCAACAGTCTCGGTCTGCACCCCTGTACAGACTTAGCATGCTCCTCTTTCTGACACACCTAGATTTTGCCCAAGTTGTGGGATTAAATTATTGCTGAATACACGCTTCTGTCAGAATTGTGGTCGATCGTTAATAGGTATCACACAATGACCAGCAAGACATTTCAAGGATTCAATTGTGATATCAAAGAACTATGCGAAAACCTTGAACAATATTAATCGGAAGAGGATTTAAGGTTCAAAATTTCTATAAACAGGGAATTCATCTCACACAAGCCAGAAAAAGAAACGCGCTGATCAAGAATTGCGTTTTCAAAAAAAATTCAGGGTGTGCCCCAAAAGTTTCAAGTAACCATTGGAAAAGAGGTCTATCTCAAAGATATTCGACAATTAAGCACACTCAGCGAACTTACATTAATGGATAACCTACTATTAGGAGAACTCAGATTCGAACCTGATCTGTGGACCTTTATTGAGACACAAGTGAAATTGAAAAGAAATACAATGGGACTTCAAAGACATAGCATCTCATCGCCGTCATATCACGTAGTGAAAGAGATCACACGAGAAATTGAAGTCTTCTATTGTAAACATTGTGGAACAAAGAATAATGCACGTTTAGTAAAATGCCAGCACTGTAATGCCACACTCTATTAAGTTTCACCATGGTTATTATGGTTTAGAGTCTGGTTTCGAATCTGTTTTGAAGTCTTGTGAGTCAATTTCGAGTTCCTCCCTGATCTCTTTGAGGTATTCTTCAATCCACTGTTCCAGTATTTTGTAGTTCTCTTCCGTGACCATACCTTGTTTGAACTCGTCGATCACTTGTTCCCGTTTCTTGTAGAGTTCAGCTTCACATTGACGTGTATTCATCTTGAAGCGGGTATAAATTTCATCAACTCACTGCATGGGTTCATCGAAGAGGATTCTCCGCTTCCTCCGTATACTTCGAGTGCGAAAGTAAATGGATATACAAAAACGATGCATCTTGATCTTACGGTGTTCTCTTAAAAAAGCCTGGAAGAGTTGGGAAAATACACCACACTTCTTCGCTATTCCCATTAATAGTTCATATTAAATAATCTTACATCGCAATAAAAAAAGTAATGTACACATACTTTAAACCTGCATACACTAAAAATAAATTTTCAAGTCCCTATTTTTTATAAACCGCAACGCAGAAGGAGATTGTAGTGACATTTAATTTAATTAGCTGAGAGGAGCGTATAATAATAGGATTGAGGGTAGATGAGAACAAAAAAATTTACCATTCTTCACTCCAATGACATGCATGGGGATTTCTTAGCTGAAGTGCAGGGAAAAGGGGGAAAGTTGATCGGGGGATTAGCGCTCTTATCGGGCTACATCAACAAGGTCAGACAAGAAGAAGAGAACGTGTTGTATGTAATCTCTGGGGATATGGTGCAGGGCTCTTTGATTGATGCGGAATATAAAGGCATCTCCACGATGGAGATCATGAATTATTTGGCTCCAGATGTGGTTGCGCTTGGTAACCATGAGTTTGATTATGG
>JAUWWH010000148.1 GCA_030617005.1 Candidatus Bathyarchaeota archaeon
AAATATGGTCTCAAGATGGCACCAATGTCCTCAAACATAGTCAAAAAGTTGAGGGAAAAACTGCCTCCAGCATCGGGATTCTTCAATCCAATAGATGTTTTGGGAGATGCATCGGCAGAAAGATACAAATTCGCTGTGGAAACCGCTCTCAGATGCGAAGAGGTAAACAGTGGCTTAATAATTCTCACTCCCCAAGCCATGACCGAGCCATTATTGGTAGCGAAAGCCATAGTAGAATTGAAACATGTCTTCAAAGATAAACCCGTTATGACCTCATTTATGGGTGGAAGAACCGTTGCTAAAGGTATTGAGGAGATTGAGAAAGCAGGAATACCTAACTTCCCATTTCCAGAGAGGGCTATCCGTGTTCTATCAATTCTAGTTAAGTATGGCAACTACTTGAAGAGTTCTCAGATTGAACTCATCCCTAGGTTTCGGGTAAATAAGGAAAAAGTATCTTCAGTGTTTAAACGTGTAAGAGAAGATAAACGTGTCACTTTAACTTGGACGGAAGCAACTGAAGTCGTAAGTGCCTATGGAATTCCAGCGACCATTCCGCAGTTAGCAAATACTATTGATGGAGCTATTGAAAGTGCAAATAGAATTGGTTATCCTGTTATCTTGAAGATTGAATCCCCTAACATTCTCCATAAGACAGACATTGGTGGAGTGAAACTTAATGTAAATACTGCGGAAGAGGTCAGAAGACTTTTTTTCGAATTAGTAGGGAGAGCCCACATATATTATCCGAGGGCAACGATCTTAGGGGTCAATGTTTCAAAAATGGTTCCCTTGGGTCGAGAACTGATCATCGGAATGACTCATGACATAACATTTGGTCAGCTTATCATGTTTGGTTTGGGGGGAATTTATGTCAACTTCTTAAAGGATGTTACCTTCGGATTGGCACCTTTAAGCGAGAGGGAGGTTGTTGAGATGATTGAGCAGACGAAGGCATATATGTTGCTTAGAGGGATTAGGGGAGACGCAAGGTCAGACATAGATTCCATCGTCGATGTGATGTTAAGGTTTTCCCAGTTAGTGACAGATTTTAGTGAAATAAATGAAATAGATATAAATCCTCTTTCAGTCTATGAAGAAAATAAGGGATGTCTATGTTTAGATGTGAAGATTACAATTAGTACAAAGTAGATGATGAAAAAATGAGTGAAAAACCAAATCTATATGTTTATTCAACCACTAGTTTCTGTGGAAAAAGCACAGTATGTCTAGGTCTTGCGTTGAATTTTAAGGGAAAAGGGTACAAAGTAGGATATTTTAAGCCAATTGGTTGGGAAATGAGTAGAGGTGCGAGGGGAGAAAAGATAGATGAAGATGCACAACTCATGACTAAAGTTCTCGATTTAGACCTACCAATTGATTTGATTGCTCCCGTGATACTAAGTGAAAGGTTTCTTGAAGAAACCTCAAGGATCGACACAGAAGAGTACATGACGAAGGTGCTTCAAGCTTACGAAAAGGCATCCAAGGATATGGACTTAATGATCCTCGAAGGTCCCTATGCCATTGGTATTGGAACTTCAATCGGCTTGGATGCCATAACACTTGTAAAAAAGTTTGAAGCTCAAGTCTTAAAAGTCTCAAGTATTGAGAATGATACCACAGTAGATCGTATAATATGGGAAAAGAAAACTCATGAGATTATAAATGAGCAATGTTTAGGCATAATCTTGAATTTGATACCGAAGACAGATATAGAGAGAATTAAAGGCTTTGCAATTCCAACTCTTAAGAAACATAACATTGATGTATTAGGTGTAATACCGGAAAACATTGAAATGAAAGCTCCAACTGTGAGAGAAGTCTGCGAAAGAACAGCCGCAACAATTCTCACACGAAAAGATAAATTAGATAGTTTAATTGAAAACTTCCTCGTAGGTGCCATGACTCCCGAAAGCGCTTTAACATATTTTAGAAGGGCTTTGAGAAAAGCTGTTATTACTGGAGGTGACAGAACAGACATACAGTTAGCAGCCCTTCAGACAGATACCTCCGTTTTAATTCTAACAGGAAATATTTACCCTGATATCAGAGTAATTGCGAGGGCTGAAAAGTTGGGAGTACCCATTCTTCTTGTGCCCTATGACACCTATACAACTGTGAGAAACATAGAATTTCTGACAGGCAGGATTAGACCTGATGATAATAAAAAAATTCAGTTAGCTAAGAAACTCGTGAACACTCATGTTGAATGGGAGAAGATTCTAGAATATGTAACGGCTAAGAGCACCTAGAAAAACTAGAAGAATCAAACTTAAAGGTTCCCACTCTCTGTAGACCTATTAACCAACGTATCTTTTCATCATCTTAATTGAAGTTCTTGTATTCATTCAAGGCATAGATGATTATTGTGGATAAAATAATTTCAAGTCTTTCATCTACGCCATATTCTAGAGAGGGCAACTGTTAGTATCAAAAAACCAAACAAAATATTATGAATAAAGACCAGGTCCATTGCCAGATTATTCCACTTACGAATATGGATATACCTACCAAGATTATGAAAATACCAATAAATAGACTAATTATATCTACTCGAGAAAAAACAAAGCATCCTCTTTCCACGCTTCTGCTAAATTCTTCACCCCATTTTTCCAAACTGATTTTCCGTTCTTTCTCCAAGGAAATGTCTAGATTGTCTCCACAGTTAATGCAATATTTATCATCATCAGAATTCATAAAGCCACACTTGGTACAATAAATCAATTTTTCACGGGTAACACTAAGTTATTATTTTGACGTATATCAAACATATTCGTAGCATAGCTCATGGAAAATCATTAATCAGGTTTCACATATTTATTAAGTGTATGATGGGATAAAAGAGAGGAATACATCTTTGAGTAGATTGATGAAAACGGGTATTATGATCGTTATAGATGAGCAACTCGTTAAACAACAGGAACTTAGGAAAAAATTCAGATAGTTATTAATCACCCTCGTTAAGATTTAAAAAAATATGACTGGCCTTAAATTTAACGTTCCTTTTTAGACTTACTCTTTTTTCAGCATTTATATAAAATGTCATAAGTGAAACATCTTATAAATTAATTCAGCTCTCTTTTTACCAATCTTAGGAACTTGTTGAAGATCTTCAACCTGAGCACAAGCTACATCAGAGATTGTCCGAAAATGAGCTAAAAGATTAGATGCCAGTTGATTACCAATATATGGGAGAGAGGAGAGGATATATTTTTTTCGATCTTTTACGGGTAGATCTGCCTTCGCAGGCTTCCTATACCACTTAGCACTGGGAAGTTTATCATTCTTTCCAGCAGATTCTCTCTTAATGAGTATTTTCATGAATGCTTTAAAGGCAATATCACTTTCAACGTGAATGATGGGTGTATTATAGACGTATATGACCTCCATATAAGCCCCCATAAGCTGAGACCAAGACACTATAAGATTATCATCATGCTCAGAATTAATGCTCTCAAAGTATTTTTTAAAATTGCCATGAATAAGAAGAATTCTTCGTTTTAATGAATATTCCGCTACCTTTTCAGTCTTCATCATCCTGAGAAGTTGATCCCATAATCTATTAGATCTAATAGAAGTCATCAAATCGTTGATAGTCTTCCTCTCTACGATTATGCCCCCAGATTCTGAGATCAACAAGTAATCTCCTACAGGTAATTGCATAACAACGATGTCCTCACATATGTCTTCAATCAGTTTCAGCATATTCCGTTCTCTATGATCTACAAGAAGTTTCATTCAAATGTCCTCCTTTGAATTATTTAGATACATTCATAAATGATTTATTTTTATTGTCACTTATTCTATGGTAAAGTTAACAAATGTCACATTACACTCACTATTTTTTATCTTCAGGTAAATAGAATCGTCTTTTTAAACCATTTTTCTGTTAAGTAATCTCAAAGAATATGTCGCTAAGACATGACTGGATAAATTACAGTGTTTAAAAAAATACATATATGTATTTTTTGGTGACAGGTAAGCAGGTTAGAGTGTTTCTTCAAGCATTTTGATGAATTCTTTAGCCTGCTTCATTCCCTTGTCCCAAAAGAGTTCAGAAGTTAT
>JAUWWH010000032.1 GCA_030617005.1 Candidatus Bathyarchaeota archaeon
TAATATGTAGAATCTAAGAGCGCGCGAGAAATCGTCTAAAAGTTTCTCTGGATATGTAAAATCTTAGTAAAGTTTTCAACCATCTTGATAAGTAGCCTTGATGAGTTCAGCGGGTCTAGTTTGAATACATTTCCAAAAACAATAATGCTCATAATTTAAGTCATTGATTCGATAACTTACATGTGTATGTAGTTGTTTAAGAGCAATAAATATTGAGCCTCCTCCTACACAAGGCTCACGATATTCTGAGAAATCAATAGGAATCAAGGGTAATAGTTACTTAAGAACTCAAGATTTATTCACTTGGATATCTCAAAGGACTCGTGATACTATTCATAAACACTCATTCTTCTCTTCCATATTCTCACGATCAAGACCTGTCTAAATTGAGATTGCTTGGAATTTCTTTCACTCGCTTATTTTATCCAATATCAATGTTAAATTAATAAATTGATCCGCAATTAATTCTAACTCTTTTGCAGTTGAGTGTTCAAATCCTGCAACTTCAACTCTTTTCCCAATCTCCTTTATTGCCTTAATCGCATACGCATATCCTTTGTCTCCACTGCATAAAATCGCTGTATCATAAAGATCTTTATGTGCATCCAAAAGCATATCCGTAGCTAACATAACATCAACTCCCTTCTCAAACGGTTTCCCCCCGTAATGTTTCAACGAAAGCGTTTTTACATCATACCCAAGGTGCTCAAGAACATTAAAGAAAGCATTCTGTCTCGGAGTGTTATCACTACCTGTGTAATAGTATGCCCGCGATAAATGTCTACCTTTTACTAATGTATCCCTCACCTTTTCATAATCTATCTTCACATCTAACGCTCTTACAGAATGAAACATATTTCCCCCATCAACAAAGATACAAACTCTTTCCATAACCGACACAATAAACACTCACATAATTATCACTATTTAAACTATTAACACACTACACCTCACGGTTGAACATTAAAAATAAGTAATAATGGAGAATTAATATGACTTCATAATCAACTCAAGACATAAAAATAAGACTTAGGAAAAAGATCTAAACTTTAATTCAAGTAAAATCAATGTTTAATGAAAATTAAAATATAATCATGTCATTCTATACCATGAACAAGTATATTACCAGATTTACATATGCAGACCCGAATTAAAAGAACAAATAGAATGGATAAAACCGAAAACATTTTTCCCCATATATCTAAAGCATTCAGGTATGTTTTGCTGCTTATCACAGAAAACTAAGATGGTAAAAGAAGGAAAGATGTACAAGCTTTAGAGATTATTTAGATCTCAAGTGCACCGTCATTATTTGATTTGGATTTTATAAGATCTGTCATGAGAGAAGGTTATTTGAATTGTGAAAATGTGAACCTTAACGTTGAGATAAAAAGCCTTAGAAGCTATAGATGATACATAATTTATAGAAGAACTTGAGTTGAATTGTAATGACGTGTTATTTTAGGCAACTTAAGGATGTTTTCAAGAACGCTGGAGTAGAGGTCACTCGTGAGAATAAAAGAGAACTTGATAGGATTATTCACGGTTTTGTAGGTGTAGAGTACAAGAATTGTTCATCTACTTGGAGAGAAGTGAAAAAGAGAATAGCTGAAGATGAAGAGGGTTTCATTGCGATGTTAAAGAAATTACAGCCTTCCTACTGATTAGATCTTTAGAAGGAAAGTGAAAGAATCTATGTTTAGTGAGAATGAATCATATGTTGATCTGTATTGTAAGGGGTCAACAAAAGAAGTAAAATGTATCTTTCGGAGATTCTTAGAGGAGATCCCCAAGTTCGGAGAAATCAATGTGAGACTTTCCACTTCCTATCTATCGTTCTTTGTTGAGTGTAGACTCGTTGGGATTGAATGTCAAAAGTATCGCGTGAAGTTACACTTAACCTCAGAAGATGCAAAATATGCAAACAAATTCGATGAGTTACGTGGCTCAATCTATCCACAAAAAGGAAGAGAGGAATGAACATTCATCTATATAGTAAATGAATCACAAGTGAAACCTGCTTTAGAAGTCATAAAAAACGCATATCAAAATAGAGACCATAGTGGAATCAATATAGGCTATCATAAAGAGCCCATATTACAAAAGAAAACGTTAGAGAAAGTACAATTAGATAAAGGATATAATATAGGTCCAGAGAAGTCATCTAGATGGTTAAAGATTTTAGAAAGGAAAATTTGGGATTGCAATAGATGTGATTTTAATGAGAGAACTGACGCTCGGTTCTGTGGAGGCTTAGGAAATGATTTCAGAGTTATGTTTATTTCTGAAAGTCCAAGCACTTCGGCTGGTACTGGAAAATTTCTTGGAGAGAAGAATTTTAATGCTACAGAAGCTGATCAATTGTTCTTTCAAGTTAGAAAAAAATTTGGTTTAGAAAATTGTTACATCACAGATTTCGTTAAATGTGGTATTCCCAATGGTAAACCTTCAAAACATAAGGTTGAACAATATGTAGAGTACCTAAAAGAAGAAATTGCAATTGTAAAGCCTAAAGTAATTGTAGCCGTAGGGAAATCGTTTAAACTTCAAGACAATAAAAAATCTTATCGTTTCGTTGAAATATTAATGAAATATTTGGATTTTCAAAAACCTATTTTATCAACTTGGCACTATTCATATGTGTACGGAGTTACAGTTGGTTATCGTATTCATCCTCGTTTAACAAAAACAGACGTAATAGACGAATATGAAGAACAACACAGAAAAATCCTACAATATCTTTGAATAACACATTTTAAGAAAGGATCAGATTTGGGTTTAAAAAAACTAAATCAAAAGATTAAGTATTGTTCTTGTGGTAAGACTTTTAAACTAAAAGTTAAAGGACAAGAGTTTTGTAGTGAAGAATGTGAGCTAACACATTTGGAAGAGTTAGAAGATACATCTGAAATCTTATGGTATATCGAAGAGCTATAAGTTAGAATCCCAAACAAGAAAAGCCGTGGTTGAAGGAGTGTGATGCTTTATTATATTTAGAAAGTTCGAGAGGAGCAGATCTATTACTGAGAGTTTAATGGGAGAAGACGAAGAAGAGTCTTACTCAAGATGATAGGCAAATAATTTGGTGTAATGAATTGACCATAATATAGGATACATAACTGAGCGAAGAAAATAGAAGGGTGAACTGTGAAAGTTAGAGCACACATCCTCGTTTCTGGCATGGTTCAAGGCGTGTTTTTTAGGTCGAAAACCAAGAGAGAAGCAGATAAACACGGCGTGAAGGGGTGGGTAAGAAACCTTTATGATGGTAGAGTTGAAGTGGTTCTTGAAGGGGAAGAGGAAGTGGTCAAAAAAATTATTGATTTTTGTCGAAAAGGTCCACTCCATGCAAAGATTAAAGACGTAGAGGTGAAATGGAAGGACTACAAGGGAGAATTTCGAAGCTTCAGAATAAAATGGAATACGTAGCGTGCGCTCTTGCCAATCGTTCATTTCATCTCAGTGACAATGTAAGCCTTTGATCGCTTGGAATACGCTTCAAGTACTTTAGTAACTGAGCCTTCAACATGGAAACAGGATCATAAGGTTTCCTGCCATCACCCTCACTGTGATAAAGAGACATCAAAAATCCGCAAATACACTTCACATTCAATGAATCAAGCACTTGCCTAATACGTAAAGAACTCGTCCCTAATAAAGAGGGAAGCTACATAATTAATTTCTAAACACCCTAACGCGCTAAACTTTGAAACATTGCAAGGACAGGTCTATAAGAATAAAAGGGAAATTTTTATCTAAACATTACTTTTACTCATTTATACTAAAGAATTTAGTCTTAAAATTTTTAGTTGGCTAAATTTAATATTAAAAATGAAAAAAGCTAATTATTTTAGGAAGTGTATTGAGATATTAATGTATCTTGGGAGGTGAGGTTTTTGTCAAAAGAGGAATTACCAGTCTTCAAGTCAGATGATCCATCTATTTCGGTCGATGTCCAGGAATATGAAACAATTAGCAGGTCATCAACGTGGTGGAGTGCAATTTCCCTTCAAATTGAAAGAGGAAGAAAGCGCATTTCTTTGTATTTATGGAATAAACAAAATGATGGGGACAATTGGAAGAGAATCCAGAAATATAATATTCGAAGACGGCAGGATTGGGAAAAAATCAAAACATTTGTAGATGCTCATTTAGAAGATTTAGCTCCCTAAACGAAATTAATGAGACATCATCTCTTCCGTATTGCTATGAATTTACCACCATTTGTGTAATCAGTAACAACTTTGAAACAGTATAAGGATAAGGCTATAAGAATAAATATGAAATTTTTATCTAAACAATATTTTTCATCAATTTTCTGTTAAATTATTTAATTGTTAGTCGACTCTTATAGGAAATCTATCAGTAACTATCTTTTAGTTGTTATAATTTTTAGGAGTTTATCTAGGATGATGCTTGCGGCTTTCTTGTCTAGGGGTGCATTATCGTTTCCGCATTTAGATTGGTAGATGCAGGATGGGCAGCCTTCCCCACATTCACAATTCGTGATCAAGCGTAAAGTTATTGTTAACAGGTCTTCAATTATAGTGTAGAGGGTCTCAGAGATTCCAATTCCGCCTTCGAACCCATCATAGATTATGATGGTTGGTTGCCCTGTATCGTAATGCATGGGTGTTGAGATGCCTCCTATATCTTTACTATCACACATAGCGTAAAGCGGAGCCAGAGCGATCATTGCGTGTTCAACTGCGTGTAGTCCACCTTCAAAGTCCAGTCCCCGGTCTGCAATCTCACTTTTAATCTCCTCAGGGATGACAAACCACATTCCAACAGTAAAAAAATGTAGCGGTGGCAGGTTTAGAGGTCTCACCCCTATGATTTCATTGTATGTTTTGAGTCTGTAGTGATGATATGTTTCGGTGACTTCTATCTCACCTACAGTAAGTTCGATTCCTTTCCCCTCTTTTTTATAAAGCTTCTTTAGCGCAACATCAACATTTTTTAGGGGTTCAGTGTAGTAGTTTACGTTTTCTTGTCTAACTTTTGCTGTGAGACCTTCAAGGTCTAATTCTTCAACGATGTAGGTCTCTCCTTGGTGAAGTAATACAGCGCCTTCATATGCTTCTTGGTACGCTTTAGTCAGATCGAGAATTTCAAGAATCTCCCGATTACACATGACTGTGACAGTTTTGTTTGAAATATTATTTATATTTACGGTGTCTACAGGTCTTGTAATGCCTGAGTATACCCAGCCTCTGGGAGTTTCAGAGACTAACGTCTGTGCTTTAAGAGCGGTCAAGCTTTCCATGAGGAATGATGAAAAATATTTTTGGTCACGTTCTGTTATGGGTAATTCTGAAGCAGCGCATAGTATATGTCCCATGAGGATGTATGGGTTTTCCAGATTGATTATTGCTTGTTCGTGGGGTCTGCCGAAGAAGTCTTTCGGGTACTTCATGAAGTATTGGTCTAGAGGATTTTGAAAAGCGACCAATGTCACGAGCGAATCCATGGTGGTTCTTCCTGCTCGGCCTGCTTGTTGCCACGTGGAAATAACCGTGCCTGGATATCCAGAAATTATCACAGAATCCAACGAACCAATATCTATGCCAAGCTCTAAAGCATTAGTAGATACTACGCCGATCAAGCTTTTAGTGCGCAATTTATGTTCTATTTCACGTCTCTCTTTGGGCAAGTACCCAGCTCGATATGTAGTGACTGCATCTACCAACTTTGGCGCCGTCTTCTTAAGATCCACTCGAGCCCATCTTATGATGAGCTCTGCCATTTGTCGTGATATGGTAAAACATAAGGTTTGAAACTCATTAATTGTGTGGAGTACGAAGAGGTCTTTAGTCTCATGATGAGTTGAGCTGCGAATTATCTTCGCTTTATCTATGAAGGGGGAATTCCAAAATAGGAATAATCTTTTTCCCCGCTCAGCCCCATCATTTGAGACGACTATGAATTCTTTTCCTATAAGCTTCCTTGAGTGTTCCTCTGGATTAGCGATAGTTGCAGAAGAGATTATAAAAATTGGATCAGAACCGTAATGCTCGCATATTCTCAATAGTCTCCTCATTAAAAGAGCAACGTTAGATCCAAAAACTCCTCTGTATACATGTGCTTCATCAATGATTACATATCTGAGATTTTTAAAGAAAGTTTTCCACTTGTAATGCCAGGGAAGATACTGGTGAAACCCATAAGGATTGCTCAATATAATTCTTGACCTTTCACGTATCCTTGGGCGGTGATGCGTCAGAGTATCACCATCATAAATATTCGGACCGATCAATACTCCAGTTTCCCTCTCCATCTCTTTTAGAACTTGAAGCTGATCATTAGTCAACGCCTTTGTAGGATAAAGATAAAGAGCCGTTGCATCACTATTAGTACTCAGGGCTTCAAAGACGGGAATATTAAAAGCCAGCGTCTTCCCTGAAGCTGTCGGAGTAACAATGATAACGTTTTTGCCCTGTCGAATCGCATTAATCGCACTTGCCTGATGAGAATAAAGCCGAATCTTTTTTCCATCAAGATAATTTTGAATATTGGCTGGGAGAGGAGTGTCAAGTTCACCATAACGTGCCTGTTTTGGCGAGATCACTTCAATGTGTTCAATTTGTCCCTTGTAAGATTTCAAGTTCCTTATGTAATGAATGAAATCCTCTAGCATAGATCCCATTCCTCATAAAGTTTAGAGAAAAGACAGGCTAAAGTGAGAAGATCCTGCTTATTATGCTCCAAAATTGGAATAAGAGGCCCAATATTTCGCGTCCTAAGATAGGTTTGATAGAAGTGAGGAACCAGTGCGCTTGGAATGTTGATTCCTCTTTTAAGACCCAGATATTGTTCAACTGTCTCAAGGCGACAATTTTCAAGTTTACTACGTAATGCACGACGTGTAAAATGGAGTAGATCAAAATGTGGATGATTCAAAGAAGCATCCATACCATAAAAGGCGAGTCTTTGCTGTATGAAAGGAATATCAAAGGATCTCCCATTAAAAGTGATGAAAGACTGATCAGCCTTAAGAGAAGAGACAAATTCCCAAAGAGCACCCACCTCATCAGATATGGTTCGCAGTAGATACTGGTTTGTGTAAATCTTGTTTTTCCTGGGCAATGCAACACCTATCAGAATAATTGGCCTCCCAAAGAGTCCCAATGTCTCAATATCAACAATAGCGAAATCCTCATCACTACAAAAACCCGCCAAGTAATGAGCTAAGGGATGAGATTTCGGGAGACGTCGCCACAACCACTTCTGTATTTGACCAATCTGTTTTGCATCAATCAACCTCAAAAATTCAATAGCAGACCGATGCCAGATCGGATGCCTCCTCAAATGCTCTATTGATATATAGCCCCGTTTTTTAAGAGCCTCTTCTCGCACTGGACCTATCCCATAAAGAAGATGTAAATTTGAAAGAATTAACCGCCTACTCTCCTCAAAATTTGACTGTTTAAAACTAATGTCATGTTCATCAGAAATTTGGTAGCAACTTCCATATTCATTTGAGATAACTTTCCCAGGAATCACCTTTTCCAGAAGCGCACCATCAAACTTATCGATAAGCTTCTTCTCAAACCTTAAAGCCTGATCATATTCATAAATCGCACTTTCCGAAAACCAATTTCTAAACTTTTTCACTCGCGCTTCAGGTTCCGAAAACCCAATATCTTGAACAGACCCACCTCTTTGTTTAAGAGTAGAGGCGACTCTATTCAATCCTAAAATCTTGCGTTTCTTTTCAACCATAAGCGCGTTTCATCCACAATAAAGATAATTAAGATACAATATAGATTTTTCTAGGATAAACTTCTGTAGGAATCATCGCAAACAAAATACTCCTATAATCTTCCAA
>JAUWWH010000172.1 GCA_030617005.1 Candidatus Bathyarchaeota archaeon
CGAAAAGACCACTCGTTAGTACAGGTATCCATCTCCTCAACCCCCATCACTATTGATGACAAAACCATGGGTTACATTGCATTATACAGTGACATCACCAAAAGGAAGCGGATGGAGAAAAAATTGAAAGAGTACTCGGAAAGCTTGGAGACGTTAGTTGAAGAGAAGACAAAAGAGTTAAAGGAATCAGAACGGATGGCCGTGATGGGAGAAATAGCTGCCATGGTAGGCCATGACATCCGCAATCCATTAACAGGCATAGCAGGTGCCGTATACTACTTGAAAACCAAGCTTGATCCAAAAATGGATAAAAATATAAAGAAGATGCTGGAAATCATTGAAAGAAATATCGAATACTCGGACAAAATCATCAACGATCTGCTCGATTACTCAAGAAAGATTCATCTGGAACGAACAGAGACAACACCACAATCAATCATGACAGAGATCTTAGCATCAATCCCGATTTCCAAGAAAATTCAAGTCGAAGATAAGACTCAGCACGAACCGAGGATTCGGATTGATGTGCAGAAGATAAAGAGGATCTTCACCAACATCATCACTAATGCGATAGATGCCATGCCAAAAGGGGGAAAACTCACCATTACAAGTCGAGAAAGGAACGACAATGTCGAATTCATCTTCGCCGATACGGGGGAGGGGATTCCTGAGGAAATTATGGAAAAAATTTGGACCCCCCTCTTCACGACTAAGGCTAAGGGGATGGGATTGGGTCTTGCCATTTGTAAACGAATGGTGAAAGCCCACGGTGGATCGATCTCCGTAAAAAGCAAGGTTGGAAAAGGGACCACCTTCACCATCACAATCCCCCTTAAACCAGTCAAGTCTTCTGAACCCGTTGCAATCCCACTCGTCGAGGGTATTTAGGATTCTGAAAAGGGTTTTTCTGGCTACAAATTCCCGCTGAACTTTAATATGCATCACTATACTCACATGCTCTCTGAGTTGATTGTAATTATCATTCAGCGTGCTGAGTTAACTTTTGAGGTCTTTTACTTTGGAGGTTAATGAAGAGTATTGACTTGCAACTTTTTGAGTAATTATCCAGTTTTGGGATGAAAATATTCATGGCTATAAGATTGTGCTGAACTAGGATCTTAGCGTGCATCTCTTTAGGAGGGTGTCCATCCGTAGTTCGTTTAGGATCTCATCAACATTTATTATGTTGCTTCAGAGGATTAAGAGTCTCTGTCTGATTTAGTTTTTCTCCAGGGTTGTTCGTCTCTCCATGACTTTCTCCATCCCAAACGTGATCGACGAGACATCTTTGTATGCAGTGTATAAGTACATGTTAAAAGTTAGCACAATGACGAATATGATGAGTCAGGGGGGAAAGTGAAGGAATAATGGAGATTTTTAGATTTTTATGGAGAGCATAGGAAATCGCGGAGAAGTTATAGAGATTTATGGAAGGGATGGAGGATCCTAGAGAAGAATAGGAAGATATTGAGAATATTTAATGGATCCTAAGTTAATAAATGGAGATAAATCTTGAGTTTAATTAAGTAGGAACAAAGGAATATTAAGATCACAATACTGCTTGTAAGTAGTACATATGTTGGATAAAGTAGCATATTTACTTTAAAACTAGCAATGAATGTATTCTGAATGAAAATAAAGGACTGATAGTGTTAATCTGGAAAAGAAACCAAAATCTATAGCTTCATATCCCTTTTTTCGACTTTTCTATAAACTAAATACAATTCTAGACTATTTTATAGTATTGCGGGAATTTGAAACGAGCAAATGTGAGGGGGAAAAGAAGATAATAGAAAGGATGCAATAGTATTTACATCTCTGTTTATCATATTATATTACTTCTTTCACCCATCGGGGTATCATTATGTTTCATACAGGAGAATGTAAACTCCTTAAGGATTGATGCAGCACTTAAAAGCGGCATCCTTTACTTGATAAGCATTCAATCTCCTGCAGATTAAGTGGGTAAATACTCATGCACAACTCGAAAAAATTTTTTAATTATGATTGAGGGAGTATATAGATTTCAACTTCATAATTTATTTTAAAAAAGAGAATGAACACTCTCTTAACAGTAGAAAACATAGTCGTTGCTTTGAATAACCCGTAATTTGAGCCTGATGAATTTGAATGGGGTAGTCTCTGTTTCATTAATTCTTATCAGTTTCATAATAATAATTGGTTTTTTGAGTAATTATCAATTTAAACGAACTGGATTTCCCGGGATCTTACTTTTAATCCTTTTAGGGTTCCTATTTGGTCCAATTACGAAGGTAATAAAACTTGAAGAGATTGCCAGTCTGACGCCGTATCTCACAGATCTTGCTATGATTTTTATTCTTTTTGATGGAGGGTTAGTCATGAACCTTAAAATTTCGCTTCGGGAGACCCCGAGAGCGATACTGATTACAGTCATCCACTTAGTTCTTTGCACGGTTGCTGTTATGTTCTTTATGATGGGAATTGGTATCGAGCCTTTATATGGTGCCTTATTCGGAATTATGATATCAGGTAATAGTGCAGCAGTCCTCATCCCAATCGTTCGCTCTATTAAAGTGAGTGAAGAAACAGTCTCTTTAATCACTTTGGAGTCAACGTTAAATAATGTCTTCCAGGCAGTATCCTTTTTAGCGATTATTGAACTCATCACAGTGGGACAGTTGGATATCCTAACTGCTGCAAAAGACATCGCAGCAAGTTTCTCTATTGGCGGAGTCATCGGGGTCATATTTGGATTCTTTTGGCTTCACATCTTGTTGAAGCTTAAGAGAGAATCCTTCTCATCCATGTTAACTGTAGCCGTCGTTTTCATCGCCTATTACACGACAGAGTATCTGGGTGGGAGTGGCGCGCTGTGCGCTCTACTTTTTGGAATAGTACTCGGGAATGAGAACTCGATCTTCCGAATTATCGATAGAGACGTAAAAGAGATGGTATTCAATAAATATATGAGACATTTTGAATCAGAATTGGCTTTCCTGATCAGAACCTTTTTCTTTGTCTATATCGGACTATCAATCAATATTACATCGACCATCGCGATAGTGTATGGCGCAATCCTTTCGATTATTCTCCTCGCCATGAGAGCCATAGCCACCTATTTTTCGACAATCCGCAGTCCTTTAGAATCCGAAAGAAACATCATTACGGTAGCAATGGCTAGAGGATTAAGTGAAGCCGTATTGTCCGTCATATTCTTAAATTACGGGCTTCCACATTCAACATTATTTCAGAATATCGCATTTATCGTCATCATTCTCACGAATATCATGTGTACCATAGGAATTTACAAATTTACCCATAAAAAACAACATGAGAAAGTAAAAGAAGAGAAAATTGGAACATTCTCCTTTTACTAAAAACAGACATATCATAGTTTCTCACTTCCTTTACACCCCCCCTTTACGAAGAAGAGATTCTGCAACCTTTCCCCTAAGAAGCTCCGAATCAACTTTCCAATAACATCAAAAAATTTTTACGGACGCGTTATCATCGAAAGATGACAGGAAAAAGATAGCGGAGGAACTATTTTCCAAAGCTCTGCCAAACAAGGAGTACGTTATCTAGCAGATAACAACTTTAGTATTAAAAATTAATCCTAAACCTTTACTCCTTTCCACTCCTATAAACCCCACATTCATTTTCCCTTCCCCAACCTCTCCCTTTATACACATATACACAGACATACACCTCTCTC
>JAUWWH010000145.1 GCA_030617005.1 Candidatus Bathyarchaeota archaeon
CTAGACTGGTGTGAAAGACAGGTCACTCAATTACTTTCTGCTACACATACGGGGCAAGAGGGAAGTAATCTCGACTTTGAGTCTAAAGTCCTTCATGCAGGAATGGCTGACCAGGTCGGTATGGAAATTGCAGATATAGCGCAGATTTCTGTCTATGGTTTTCCAAAAGCTGATCCTGAAGCCCCCCTCGCAGATTTAGGATTTGGCATTGCAGACATATCTAAACCTACAATACTAGTCATTGGCCATAATGTGCCATCTTCTATTGGAATAATCGACTACCTAAATGACAAAGGATTAGACGGTAAAGTTGAGGTTGTAGGTATTTGTTGCACTGCACATGATATTACGCGATACAGTTCTATGGCTAAAATTGTAGGTCCAATATCTTGGCAACTTCGGTACATTAGAAGCGGTTTAGCTGATCTTATTGTAGTGGACGAACAATGCATTTGGGCAGATACATTAATCGAAGCCCAAAAAGTAAAAACACCTGTGATTGCTTCAAGCTCGAAAAACTGTCTTGGACTCCAAAATAGAACCCGGGGTCCATCGAAAGATGTAATTTCTGATTTAGTAAATACAAAAGTTCCTGGAGTTTTCATATTGGACCCTGACAAACTTGGTAAAGTTGCAGTTGAAACTGTGATAGCTGTTACACCTAAACGACAAAAATATAAGATAATTCCAGAAATAGATGAGATCATCGAAGCTGCCCAAGAATGCACACAATGTAACGATTGCATGCGCGCTTGTCCAAACAATCAACCTATACCAGATGCTATAAAAGCAGCAGCTGAGGGAGATCTTAATCCACTAGCTGCAATACTTGAGGACTGTGTTGGTTGTGCTCGTTGTGATAGTGCTTGTCCTAACGATTTCCCTTTACACAGCTTCATGGTGAAGGCTGGACAAGACAAGTTATGGGATGAAAAATTTAAAATAAGGGTCGGTCGTGGCGCAATCTCAGATGTTGAAATAAGAGAAGTTGGCAGACCCATTGTCTTCGGTGAAATTCCTGGAATTGTAGCGATAGTGGGATGCTCAAACTATCCCCATAGCGGTACGGAAGTTGCAGAGATCGCTGAAGAATTCGCTAAACGTAGATTCATTGTACTTACTTCAGGATGTGCAGCTATGTCCATAGGCACAGTAAAGGATGAAGAGGGAAAAACCCTTTATGAGAAATATTCAGGCGCATTTGAAGCAGGTTGCATTATTAATGTTGGTTCATGCGTATCCAACGCTCATATTGCTGGTGCTGCTGTAAAGATCGCAAGTATCTTTGCAAAGAGAAGCTTACGAGCCAACTATGAAGAGATTGCTGATTATATTCTTAATAGAGTAGGGGCAGTAGGACTCGCGTGGGGTGCTTATTCTCAGAAGGCTGCTGCAATAGGTTCCGGTTTTTGGAGGCTTGGGGTACCTGTAATTGTTGGGCCTCATGGATCTAAGTATCGACGTATGCTTCTTGGAAGAAAAGACAAAGAGGAGGATTGGTATGTATATGATGCAAGAACAGGTGATAAAGTCTATGTTGGCCCAACCCCAGAGCATCTCTTTACAACTGCAGAGACAAAAGAGGAAGCTATTGTATTGATATCCAAACTTTGTATGAGACCAAATGATACATCAATTGGTCGTGCGATAAAGTTGTCCCATTACATAGATCTACATAAACGATACTATGGTGTTATGCCTGATGATTTACACCTCTTCATTCGAAATAATGCAGATATACCTATCACCATGAAAAAGGATATACGCAAAATTCTAAAAGAGAAGGGTTGGAAAGAAAGAAGAATCCCAGACCCAACACTTCTACCCAGACTCATCAGAAAGAGAGGTGAATAGAGTGAGTGCAAAGGCGGAACCATGGCAGACGGCTGAAATAGCTGGACCAAAGAAAGCTCTCCTCATTTTAAAACCTGCAGTTGTAGTTGCAATGATAAAGAGAGCTAAACGCCCCATCTTTATAGTTGGACATTTGGCAACTGAAACAGGTTCAGGAAATAGTGAAATGATTGATTACGCAATTCGTATGAATAAGATTGCAGGAATTCCGGTGGTTGCAACAGCACATACAATAAATGGATTCATCAAGAAGAATTTTCAAGACGCGATTTGGATGTCTGCTATGGACATAGGAAATAGACTTCAAGATTCATTATGGGCGGGTTTAGACGGACAAGGACCATACGATCTTGCATTATTCATGGGGCTTCCATACTATATGGAGTTTGTGATCTTGTCTGGATTGAAGCATTTTTCAAAAAATCTTAAAACAATCAGTCTAAATAGATTTTATAATCCCCATGCAACTTGGTCTTTTCCAAACATTAAGGTTAAAGATTGGAATGAAAGTTTCGAAAAAATATTAAGTACACTAGAAGGAAAGTGAAAATAATGTCCAAACTCGAGAAATTGTATAAAACCTTTAAAATTAGTATAGAAAAATTAGGAGAAGAATAAAAAATGTCCATGTTTGAAGATATACCTGTAAGCATTGGTGTTATCTACGAGGGAGAGAGAATAAGATGGAAGGATATACACGTAGAGTTAGGTGGTCCACGTGAAAAATATAAGTTTGAACTGGTAAAAGTTAGAAATGTAGAGGATATTGAAGACGGCAAAATCAATATCATTGGCTCTGACTTGAAAGATTTAAAACCGGGACTCAGTTACCCCTTTGGTATACTTATTGAAGTTGCAGGAAAAGATGTTGAAGAAGAACTTGAAGGTGTTATTGAAAGACGAATCCATGAATACATAAACTTCATTGAAGGCTTTATGCATCTTAACCAACGCTACGACATCCATCTTAGACTCAACAAAAAATCATTTACCAAAGGCTTAAACTCCTTCACTTTCGTTGGAAAAGTCTTAGAGCGTCTCTATAAAAGTGAAATGCCGTTCATAGAGAAGGTTCAGATAACTTTCATAACTGATCCCACCAAGGTTACTAACACCTTCAAGGAAGCTATAGCAACATATGAGACCCGCGATGCTAAAGCACGGGGTATGAAGGACGAGGCAGCTGACGCCTTCTATGGTTGCACTCTATGTCAATCTTTTGCTCCAACACACTGTTGTATTATTACCCCGCAAAGATACTCTAATTGTGGTGCTATAAGTTGGTTCGATGGACGAGCAGCAGCTCGAATAGATCCTAAGGGACCTCTTTTTAAAATCGATAAAGGTGAATGTCTAGATTCTTGGAAGGGTGAATTCACTGGAGCAAACGAATCATTGAAGGAGAAGACTTTAGGAGAAGTCGATCGTGTATGGCTCTACACAGCTTTTGGATATCCGCACACATCTTGTGGATGTTTTGAAGGACTTGCTTTTTACATACCTGAAGTAGAGGGTTTAGGGTTGGTCTACCGTGATTTCAAGGGTAGAACTGTAAATGGTCTTCCTTTCGCAACCATGGCGGACTCTGCCGCTGGTGGAAGACAGATAGATGGTTTCCATGGAGTATCAATAGAATACTTAAGATCCCCGAAATTCCTCCAAGTTGATGGTGGATGGAATCGAATTGTATGGATGCCATCAAGTATCAAAGATCGTGTCAAAGACTATATTCCAGTAGATGTTGTTGATAAAATTTCAACTGAGAAAGATGTGGAAACAATAGATCAGTTAAAAGAATTCTTAAAACGTCAAGATCATCCTGTTCTTGAGAGGTGGCAAGTTGAAGAAGAGCCTGTTGTAGCTCTTTCTGAAGAAGGTGCAACGATGACTGTACCACAAATTACATCCATCCCGATCAGTGGAATATCTATGGCAGCTGGTGGTTTCAAGATTATCTTAAAAGATGCAAAGATAATAGCGAAGAAACTGATAATAAGAGCAGAAAAAAAAGGAGTGTAAAACAAAAATGGTGGATAACCGAGGAAAAGAAAAGAAATCAGATATAAAGCTTAACTTAAACCTTTTAGAGTTGCTGAGCAAGTACACAGAGATCGAGTTTGAGGATGTTGAGTTAGAAATCGGAGATCTCGAACTCTCTTTCCAACCATCTATACCCATGCAAACTCTTACACCCTCACAGCAAATACCCATCTTAGAAAAAGCTAAACCTACTAAACTGTTA
>JAUWWH010000194.1 GCA_030617005.1 Candidatus Bathyarchaeota archaeon
ACTCAGATCCTAGATAAATTGAAGAACGTGAATGTTACTACTCTCACAACGCATCATCTTACAGCCATATTAGTAACAGATAAAAAGAAGAGATTTCAATGTTTAAAGGGACGGTGGTCCTTAGCTGAACAACAAGAACGTTAAGTTTTTTTACCAATGCGTTATTATTTTATGAGATCAGGTGTAAACTTTGGCGAATGTGTACTTCGATTTACTCCATTATTATATCCTTCCAATATTAGCTTCTATCGCACTATTTTTTGCCTTTCTCTACATAATCTATGAGAGAAGAGAACCATAAGAGTAGAAACATCAAACAAAGAGGAAATGTACATCTCATTTTAATGAGAAAAGACGTATTTCGCAAGGATGAGAAATCATGTTTGATGATAAAAAATACATCTTCACGGATCTTATGATCTTTGTTATCTCATGGTTATGAAGAAGATGAAGGGGTAATTCTTTTTCAGAGAGAAGGGGAAAAGTAACTCTTAGTTAAAAAAAAAGTGTGGTGAGTTTATACATGCTTGAGTTGAGAGCGATACATACTGATTATCTCCTTAACGGTAGTAGCATCTTCAGATGCCTTATCATCTCGCCATTTCCCTGCGAATCTCGGAAACCTAATCGCTAGTCCAACATCTTTCTTAATGATGTCCAATCCACAAGTATGTAATGGACTAAGAGTTAATTCGGATCCAATGAGCTCCAAAACTTTTCTTGGCACAAACCAAAAATCGGCTTCAATCTTCGATTCAACCCGAGGATGAGCGTGATCTATCCTATCTGCTTCAAAGATCTTTGGAAGTCTAGCCAATGTTGCATCATCAAATCCGCTCCCAAGTTTACATACAGTTTTAAAGGCATCCAACTCCTCATCATATGATGCCATAAGGAGCGCGCCATATGTTCCTGCTCTTCTACCTCGACCAGCAAAAGCCCCTACAACAACTAAGTCAACCATATCCGCCATGTCACTTCTATATTCTCTCTTGTATTTAATCCATAGGAAGCCTCGTGCTCCAGCTTGATAAATGGAATTGGATCCAATCGATTTAATTACTAATCCCTCATAACCAGTCTCTGCTGCAGTATCCATCAATGCATCCAACTCAACAGGATTATCTGTTATAAGAGGATGAGTCATCCGAATACCGTTGGTTTCTCTGACCATTTTCTTAAGAATCTGGCGCCTCTTTAAATAAGGAAGATCAATTAAACTTTTTCCATCAACATATAGAGCGTCGAAAAGTATTAGAACTACAGGAATTTCCTTAGTCATCCGTTTAATCTCATACTTTCTTCCGCGTCTCTGTGTAACCACCTGAAAGGGTAACATTTCATCAGTATTCGGATCTACAGCTACACATTCTCCCTCAACAATTAACTCTTCTGCATTAACACTTGAAGCCAAAGCCTTTATAATATCGGGGAACTGGGAGGTAATATTTTCTAATCGTCTAGAAAAGAGGGAAATCCCAGCAGAAGTTATGTGAGCTTGAATTCTAAGTCCATCATACTTAAACTCAGCCGAACCCCAACCACCAAGCTTCGTCAAGATCTCATCTGCAGTCGTCAATCGCTCACACAGCATGGGTCTGATTGGTCTACCTATTCTTATCCTGAATCTTCTTATGCCCTCCAAACCTTCATTAGCTAGGGTCTCAGAGACAAGACCTAAATCAGATGACATGTTGTAAGCTCTCTCCACGTCCACACGAGAATGTTTACCTTCACCATATGCGATAGCCAACGCATCAAGAAAGGTCATATCTCCAATACCGAGTCGTAGTTTACCCATAACAGTCCTGACTAAGTATCTCGCTTCCTTTGAAGTCGCACCTATTAGGAGGTCCGCTAATAAACTTACCTTGATCCCTACGGTTCCTTTTCCTGAAGTGTGAGCGATCTTATCTAAAGTATTGTAAACTTTCTCCACAGTTAATGGTAGGCTAGTAATAAGTTTCATTGTATATTGCTCAGACAGAAGTCTGTCAGCTGTTGAACCCAAATCTCCAATAATCTTCCAAGTCTTGGTCACTTCATTCTTCTTTTTTCCCGAAATCTTAACAAGACACATTATAACCATCCTTTCAGCCATACTAATCTCAATACCGTCAAAGTCAGGATGAAGCTTTCCTTGAGTTAAGTATGCCACCTTACTCAAGAGGTTTTTAGGCGTTTGTTTTATCAGTTTAACGAGATAATCTGTCATTTCAAGACGCTTACTTGTTGACTCAATATTCTTATAAGCATCAGCAATAAGGGAATATTTCAAGACAGCCACCTAAGATTAGTAAACTAGAGACGGATTAATTTAATAATATCCTAAAAAGAGAAAAGGAGTTCATAAATAAAAATAAAGACTGGGGTATGTATTTAATCCCCTAAAATTAAAAACAGATGATTTTATATTAGGTGTCTTATTGCTTAATTACAATTGTATAAATTTAAGAGGTCTACATAACCACATTCTAAGGTAAAATAAAATTGGTGAAATCCTCTCAAATTTCAGGATTCTACAAACTCTCTATAGAAGAGAGATTGAAAATTGTAAAAGACTTCGCAAACCTAACGAAAGAGGAAGAGAAACTCATTAAGAATACAGGAGCACTAAAACCTGAAATCGCAAATCATATGATAGAGAACGTCATCGGTACGATAGCGATTCCTATAGGGATTGCAGTAAATTTCTTAATCAATGGTAAAGATTATTTAATTCCAATGGCAATCGAGGAACCATCTGTTGTCGCAGCAGCTAGTTACGCAGCAAAGATTGCGAGAAAAAGAGGAGGGTTCAGAGCAAGCAGTACAGAACCAATAATGATTGGGCAAATTCAAGTTGTTGATGTTAAAGATGTTTCTGCAGCTAGAACTGCACTTTTAAAGGCTAAAGATGAAATTATTAAAAATGCGAACGAACAAGACCCAATCCTTGTCTCATTAGGAGGAGGCGCTAAGGATTTAGAAATAAAAATTTTAGACACAGAAACTGGCCCAATGATTATAGTTGAACTTCTGATAGACTGTAGGGATGCCATGGGAGCCAACGCAGTAAACACGATGACAGAGGCTGTTGCCCCAATTGTTGAGAAGATTACAAAGGGGCGGGTTTACTTACGTATCTTGTCTAATTTAGCTGATAGACGTCTAGTTAGGGCTAGTGTAATCGTTGATAAGGAGGCTTTAGATGGTGAAGATGTCGTCAATGGTATTATTCAAGCCTATACATTTGCGGTAGCTGACCCGTACAGATGTACAACACATAATAAAGGAATTATGAATGGTATAATCGCGGTCGTATTAGCTACGGGTAATGATCACCGAGCAGTAGAAGCAGGAGCTCATGCTTACGCTGTTAAATCAGGAAAGTATAATC